>JANLRI010000026.1:0-2435 GCA_031361565.1 Betaproteobacteria bacterium
GTTCTTGACGCATAGATTTGGTGCGTGTAAAAACGGGCAGGCTTGCGCTTTAGGTACTCATCGTCGGGAATGTGTTTTGAGCGCAATAGAAACTGGCATTTGTCATCTCACTGTGGAGGTCCCCGTCATGAATTCATCGAATACTGATCGGTCGTTTGCAGGCTCCATTCCGCAGATGTATGAGCAATACCTCGTGCCGCTCATCTTTGAGCCCTACGCCAAGGATATGGCCACCCGAGTCACTGCCCTGCAACCTTCCAGCGTTCTTGAAATCGCAGCGGGCACCGGGGTAGTCACGCGCCAACTCGCGGCCGCACTTGCTCCTACGGTTTCCATCGTGGCGACCGACCTTAATCAGCCCATGCTTGACCACGCCGCGTCCATCGGTACTGTTCGGGCGGTCGAATGGCGGCAAGCCGACGCGATGAGTCTCCCTTTCCCCGATGGAGCCTTTGACGTTGTTGTTTGCCAGTTCGGCGTCATGTTCTTTCCGGACAAGGCTGTGGCTATGTCGGAAGCGCGGCGTGTACTGCGTACCGGCGGGACTTTCATCTTTAACGTGTGGGATGCGATCGAACAGAATGAGTTCGCCGATGCAGTGACGAAGGCGCTTGCGGAGGTCTTTCCCAGCCAGCCACCCCGGTTCCTGGCCAGATTGCCGCATGGTTACCATGAGCAAGCAGTCATCAGCAGCGACCTGGTGCGAGGTGGCTTTGCGGCGCCCGCGACGTTCCACACCGTCACAAGCCTTAGCAGTGCAGATTCGCCGCGCATTCCTGCGGTCGCTTATTGCCAGGGCAGCCCTCTACGCAACGAAATCGAGGCACGCGAGGCGGCGCGCCTCGACGAGGCAACCGATAGAGCCACAGCCGCGATCACACGGCAATTCGGTGAGCGAAGAGTTGAAGGCCGAATTCAGGCGCTTGTCGTGTCGGTAATGCGCTAGCCACACAATGAAATTGCACCTCGCGATTGTCGTGGGTTTTTTATCGGTGTTTGAAATTTCTGCCGCTCAAACGGCGGGGTCAAATTACCCCTTTGATGGCGCTTGGGACGTTTTGTACGATTGTCCTGAATCCTCCGAAAAGGAAGGTGCAAGGAGCTTCGACAAAAAGTTCTCGGCGAAAATCGAAAGTGGCCAGTTTGTTGGCTCCTATCGCGCCGAAGGTGTTCCTGGTAATTTGCAACTTGTCGGCGTGGTCGATCAAGAGGGCGTTGCAGATTTGGAGGCTCACGGTCACACGGTGGACCCCAGGGCTTCCGTCAATCGCCTACAGCGAGGCACGGCTTACCGGTTCAAGGTCAGTGCGCGATTCAACGAAAAGTCCGGAAGCGGCGAAAGAAGCGGTAGACGTACTTGCACCTTTATTTTTTCTAGGCAAAAACCATAGTCAGCTTGGTTTAAGTATCCACAGACTTTTTTCGGAATCCGGCCTTGAGGACTCGAGCGTCATGAAAGCAGCAATAATTGATCGGTATGGCAAGAATGATTTGCTGAGGGTGGGCGATGTTCCTATGCCTTCGCTTGGTGATTTGGATTTGATGGTTCAGGTAAGGGCGGCCAGCGTGAATCCCGTTGACACCAAGATACGCGATGGAAAACTCAAGATTTTGCTGAAGTACCACTTTCCCCTAGTCCTTGGGAACGATCTGTCCGGCGTCGTCACTGCGGTCGGGAGTCGGGTGACGCGCTTTAAGGTTGGGGACGCCGTCTACGCGCGTTTGGATAAGGAGCGCATGGGCGCCTTCGCAGAGTATGCGGCGGTTAGCGAGGGTGCAGCAGCCTCGAAGCCTAAGAATGTCACTTTTGAAGAAGCCGCTTCGTTGCCCCTGGTCGCGCTGACCGCATGGCAGGCGCTAGTGGAATTGGGAAAGCTCAGTTCCGGACAGCGGGTTTTGATTCACGCGGGTAGTGGCGGAGTGGGTACGGTGGCAATTCAACTTGCGCACTACCTCGGCGCAACTGTCCTCACCACCGTTGGTCAACGCAATGTGGGCCTCGTGAAGCGCCTGGGTGCCGACATTGCGATTGACTACCGAAGTGTACGCTTTGAGGAAGTTGCTAAAGACTGTGACGTGGTGCTGGATAGCGCAGGCGGAGAGACCCTTTTGCGATCCTTCGATTGTGTGAAGCGTGGTGGGGTGGTGGTCAGCATTGGCAGTACGCCATCCGCAGCCTTCGCACGCACCTGGGGGCTGAACCCGCTCTTGGTGTTTGTGATCGGATTGATGGCGCGCAAGGTCATGTCTGCGTCCCGAAGGCAGGGTGCGCGCTACGTCTACCTTTTCATGCGCGCGGACGGAGAGCAGTTAAGGCAAATCACAAAGCTGGTCGAGAGCGGCGCCATTAAACCGTTGGTTGACAAGATCTTCCCGCTCGATGAAGTACGCAATGCGCTGGCATACTCCGAGTCTGGCCGGGCAACTGGCAAAGT
>JANLRI010000242.1:0-3690 GCA_031361565.1 Betaproteobacteria bacterium
CAATAATTAAGCCGCCGATGATGGCGCCAGGCACCGAGGTAAAACCGCCCAGAATCACGACCGGGAGAGCCTTGAGGGCCAGCACTTGTAGTGAGAATTGAACCCCTAATTTGCTACCCCAGACCATACCCGCGACCAGGGCGACAAAGCCAGCGACCGTCCACACGATCACCCAGATTTTGTTGAGTGGAATACCTATCGATTGCGCGGCTTGATGATCGTCGGCAACAGCGCGTAGCGCACGTCCGGTAGAGGTCTTTTGGAAGAATAAGGCGAGGATAACCACGAGAATAGCGGCGATGACCGTGGCGACCAAGTCATCACGATTGAGTAAAATTCCTCCTGGGAAGGTGCTTTCAAACATCAACAAAGGATCTTTCGAGATGCCGAGATCAATCTTATAGATGTCGGAGCCCCAAATGGACTGGCCAAAGCCGTCGAGGAAGTAGGTGATGCCCAGCGTCGCCATCAGCAAAACGATAGGTTCCTGGTTGACCAGCTTGCGAAGGACCAGGCGCTCAATCACCCAAGCCAGGGCCCACATGATGATCGAGGCCAAGACAAAGGCCAAAAAAGTGGCGAGGAACTGATTGCTAAAGCCGAACCATTTAGGCAGCCACTCCGCCAGACGCGCCATCGCCAAGGCCGCGAACAACACCATACCGCCTTGCGCAAAGTTGAATACGCCGGAGGCTTTGAAAATCAGCACTATACCGAGAGCGACCAGGGAGTACAACACCCCCGCCATCAGGCCCCCAAGGACCACTTCTAGAAAAAATCCCATTGCTTCGCTTTACCTATTAGCTGCTGTTCTAGTGAGCCACGCCGAGATAGGCGCTGATCACATCTTGGTTATTGCGTACTTCATGTGGCGTGCCATCGCCAATCTTTTTACCGTAGTCCAGGACCACGACTCGATCTGAGATATCCATCACTACGCCCATGTCGTGCTCAATCAGGACGATGGTGGTTCCGAACTCATCATTGACATCCATGACGAAACGGCACATGTCCTGCTTTTCTTCCATGTTCATACCGGCCATGGGCTCATCGAGCAGCAAGAGGCTGGGCTCCATGGCGAGTGAGCGGCCCAGGTCGACGCGCTTTTGAAGGCCGTAGGGCAACTGACCTACCGGGGTTTTGCGAAAGCTTTGAATCTCGAGAAAATCGATGATGTGTTCGACATACTCGCGGTGAGCGATTTCTTCGCGCTCGGCTGGGCCAACTCTGAACATCTGGGCCAGCACTCCAGTTTTCATTTTGAGGTTGCGGCCGGTCATGATGTTATCCAAAACACTCATGCCCTTAAACAAGGCCAGGTTCTGGAAGGTGCGAGCCACGCCCATCTCGGCCACTTGGCGTGAGTTCATCTTATCGAAATTTTGGCCGCGAAATACGATCCGTCCTTGTTGAGGTGTGTACACCCCGTTGATGACGTTGAGCATCGAGCTCTTGCCTGCACCGTTGGGACCAATGATGGCGCGAATTTCGTGCTCGCGCACATCAAAGGAAATATCCGTCAGGGCTTTGACGCCGCCAAAGGAGAGAGAAATGTTCTCCAGGCTGAGGACGACGTCACCAATTTTTCGAGTCATTATGTCTTACCTAAATCCATCGAAGGCTTTTATACAAGGCTTCGTTACGCGTTTGTCTTGACCGTGGGGCGTTTGGTCGGAGGCTGCTTGGTGGCACCGGTTATGCAGCATGTTTTGCCGCAGAGGGGCTATAAGTTTTTGCATCCTCAATCACTAGGTCCGCCGACACTGAGCCAGTGCGCCCATCCTCAAACTTGACTTGGGTTTCGATGAACTGATGCTTTTTTCCGCTGTACAGCGCGTCAACAAGCAGCGCATATTTATCGGCAATCGCGCCGCGCCGTACTTTGCGAGTACGGGTGAGTTCACCATCATCGGCGTCCAGCTCTTTATGCAAGATCAGGAAGCGGTGCACCTGTGAGTCACTCATCATGGGGTCTGTGGCCAAGTCGGCATTGACCTTTTCGACACAGTCCTTCACAAGGGCATAAATTTCTTTGCGTCCGGCAAGATCAACATAACCGGCATAGGAAAGATTGCGCCTTTCGGCAAAATTGCCACAGGCTTCAAAGTCGATATTGATGAAGGCCATGGCCTTGTCGCGACCATCGCCAAAGGTCACTGCTTCTTTAATGTAGGGAAAGAATTTAAGTTTGTTCTCGATGTATTTGGGCGCGAACATGCTGCCCGTGGCCATCTTGCCCACATCTTTGGCGCGGTCGATGATTTTGAGATGACCGTCTTTGTCGAAGTAGCCTGCGTCGCCAGTGTGGTACCAGCCCTCAGCGTCTTTTACCTCGGCGGTGGCGACTGGATTCTTGTAATACTCGCGCAGTAAGCCAGGTGAGCGGATGAGGATTTCACCCAGCTCAGAGACTTTGATTTCCACGCCCTTGACTGCTGGGCCGACGGTGTCTGACTTCACTTGACCGTTGGGCTGCACACATACGAACACGGCAGTTTCGGTCGATCCGTAGAGTTGCTTAAGATTAATGCCAAGCGAGCGATAGAATACAAACAGGTCGGGACCAATCGCCTCGCCTGCGGTATAAGCGACGCGAATCTTGCTCATCCCTAAAGTGTTACGCAGCGGGCCGTACACGAAAAACTTGCCGAGCTTATATTTAAGACGATCCATCAAGCTTACTGAGCCGTCACCATCAAGAATGCGGCCGCCCACGTCGCGCGCAACATCCATAAAGTACTTGAACATTTTGCGCTTAAACGACGCCGCATCTTCCATGCGAATGGTCACTTGGGTGAGCAAGGCCTCAAGCACGCGCGGCGGTGCAAAGTAATAGGTGGGTCCAATCTCGCGCATATCGGAGGAAACGGTATCGGAGGACTCAGGGCAGTTAACGGTGAAGCCGTTCACAAGCCACTGCGAGTAGGAGAAAATGTTTTGACCAATCCAGGCCATGGGGAGGTAGGCGAGGATTTCTTCCGTGGGCTGAAGATTTTCCATCTGGCTAGCCACGGCCGACATGGCGATCAAATTGCGATTGCCGTGAATCACACCCTTGGGGTTGCCGGTCGTGCCCGAGGTATAAAACATTGCCGCGGTATCGTCTGGCGAGCCTTCGGCAAGTTTCGACTCGAAAAATCCAGGCTTGGTTTTGAGTGCTTCACGACCCAGTTCCACAAGCTTGTCGAAGGACTGCATGCGGGTGTCGGTGTAGTTGCGTAGACCTCTAGGGTCGTCAAAATAGATGTGTTGTAACAGAGGGCACTGCGGGCTGATCTCACGCAGCTTATCGACTTGTTCTTGATCTTCCACTAAAGCAAAGGCAATTTCGGCGTTTTGAAATACAAAGACCATCTCTTGGGCGACCGCATCCTGATACATCGGCACAGGAATGCCACCGAGGGTTTGAATAGCGATCATGGTGGCATAAAGACGCGGACGGTTTTCGCCGATGAGGGCGAAGTTCATGCCACGCTTAAAACCTGCGGCATCCATGCCGGCGGCAAGGGCTTCGACCTGCGACTTGAGCTCGGCCCAACTGATCGCTTGCCAGATGCCCAGATTTTTTTCGCGCAAAGCGGGTGCACCCGGACGCTCGCTAGCGTGTTTGGCCAATAGCCTGGGAAAGGTGGTGTCACCCATCTTCGCCACTTCTGCAGCGTGCTCAGCCGTTACGACGCCAAATGCCGC
>JANLRI010000253.1:0-12682 GCA_031361565.1 Betaproteobacteria bacterium
CAGCGCGATGTGAGGTACCAAACGCGTCATTGACATAAATATCGCAGAGCGCCGCGATTTTTTTTGCAAGCTCGTCGCTGTTTTTTTTCTCGCCAACGTTGCCGCGACAATTCTCTAAGAGAACCACCTCGCCGGGCGCCACGCTGAAGCCTCCATCGACCCAGTTTTGCAACAAGCGAACCGGCTTACCGAGCAATTCGCTCATGCGAACCGCAATCGGAGCAAGTGAATCCTCAGTCTTCAATTCACCTTCGCTCGGCCGTCCAAGGTGGGAAGTCACCATCACCGAGGCGCCTGCTTTGGTGGCCATCTCAATGGCAGGCAGGGAGGCACGGATACGAGTGTCATCGGTAATTTTGCCGGTGTCGTCTTGCGGCACATTTAAATCTGCGCGAATGAAAACACGCTGCCCGGCGAGGGTTTGATCTTGCAATCTTAGAAACTTCATTTCACTCATTTCTATCCGTCCAAAATGCAGGAGGGCACCGCTGTGCCCTCCAATAAAATCGCGCCACGCGCACCTGTTAATTCAAACAATAACGCAAGTTTATTTCGCACTCATCAAGGCAACTGTGGTGTCCAACATGCGATTGCTGAAGCCCCACTCATTGTCATACCAACTCGACACTTTGACCAATTTTCCGGACACCTTGGTTAAGGTCGCGTCATACACGCTGGAGGCTGGATTATGGTTGAAGTCCACCGATACCAAGGGAGCATCGTTGTAATCCAAAATACCCTTGAGAGCACCGGCCGAAGCTGCGGCTTTCATGATGCTATTGACTTCTTCAATTGTCGTATCGCGTTTCGCGATGAAGCTTAGATCGACCACGGAGACATTGATGGTTGGGACACGCATCGAATAGCCATCAAGGCGACCATTGAGTTCGGGCAAAACCAAGCCCACGGCCGCTGCGGCACCCGTTTTAGTGGGGATCATACTCATCGTGGCGCTACGAGCGCGACGCACGTCCTCGTGGTACACATCGGTCAATTTTTGATCATTGGTGTAAGCATGGATGGTCGTCATCAAGCCCGTTTCAATCCCAATGCTGTCATTGAGCGGCTTGGCTAAAGGCGCCAAACAATTGGTCGTGCATGAAGCGTTTGAGATCACAGTATGAGAGGCCTTCAACACACCGTGATTGACACCGTACACAACCGTGGCGTCGACATCTTTGCCGCCAGGCGCAGAAATAATGACCTTTTTAGCACCGCCCGCCAAATGCTTGCCGGCATCCGCCTTAGTTGTGAAAAACCCGGTGCACTCGAGCACCACATCCACACCCATCTCGCCCCACTTGATATTGGCCGGATTGCGCTCTGCAATCACTTTAATGTGATCACCATTCACCACAATACTGTCACCGTCAACGGTCACCGTGCCGGGGAACTTTCCATGAGCAGTATCGTATTGGGTGAGATGCGCATTAATCTTGGCATCGCCCAAATCGTTAATCGCGACGATTTGAATGTCATGCTTTTTACCGCCTTCATAATGAGCGCGCAAAATATTTCGTCCGATACGGCCATAGCCGTTAATGGCAACACGAATGGTCATGAAAAGGTCCTATGTAAAAAAACAAAATCTACAAAAATTAAATCAATCCGCTGGGGCCTTGAAGCTTACTTCAACGAGCGCCGACGCAAGCTCTCTAAAACAGTATCCGCCAAATTGCGAGGGTTAAGGCCAAACAGGTCAAATACTTGCCCAGCCGGAGCGGACTCTCCGAAACGATCCACGCCGACAACGGCGTCACAACGGTATTTCCACCATCCGTCAGTTACACCTGCTTCAATGGCAATGCGAGGCAGATTGTCGGGTAAGACGTTACGTTTGTATGTGACATCTTGCCGATCAAATAAGCTTGTGCAAGGAATAGACACAATTCGAACCTGAACGCCGTCGGCGGCCAAAAGATCGCGCGCCGCCATGGCAATGCCTAGCTCCGACCCCGTGGCGATGATGGCGGCTTTTGCCTCGGCGGCATCTCGCAAAATGTAGCCACCTTTAAAGATGGCATCTGTCTGGCCTTGCGAACGTGTAACGAAGGGGACAGCTTGGCGCGACAGCAAGAGCGCCGACGGACCGGTTTGACGCTCAATAGCACTAGCCCAGGCAATCGCGGTCTCAATCGGATCGGCTGGACGCCAAACGTCAAGCTGAGGAATCAATCGCAGGCTGGCCGCATGCTCTACCGATTGATGGGTCGGACCGTCTTCGCCAAGACCAATGGAGTCGTGAGTGAACACATGGATCACCCGCAACTTCATTAAGGCGGCCATGCGAATGGCATTACGCGAATAGTCCGAGAAAGTTAAGAACGTCCCTCCGTAAGGGATGAATCCGCCGTGCAAAGCGATGCCATTCATCACCGCGGCCATTCCAAACTCGCGAACGCCGTAATTTATATGGCGACCTTCTAACTTGGCGACCCCTCCCTCAACACTTGGACGAAGTGCATTTACCCCAGCAAAGTCAGTAAGATTGCTGCCGGTAAGGTCGGCTGAGCCGCCCAATAATTCGGGCAAGGCCGGGCCAAAAGCATTCAGGGCATTTTGCGAGGCTTTACGGGTTGCGATCCTCTCGGCCTTGGCATTGGCCTGATCAAGCGCCGCGTCGAGTGCGTTATCAAAGGCGCCCGACATCTGCGAGCGCATGCGCCGCTCGTAACTCGAAGCCAGCTCAGGAAATGCCTTTTGGTATTGCTCAAATAGGCCTTCCCAAAGAGCCTGTTGCTGAGCCCCGCTGGCACGAGCGTCCCACTGGGAATAGATGGCAGTCGGTATTTCAAAAGGTCCATAAGGCCAATTGAGAGCGGCACGGGTTGCCACAATCTCGGCTTCACCAAGCGGCTCACCATGAGCCTTCGCGGTGCCCGCACGGGTCGGCGAGCCCTTACCGATGACCGTTTTGCACTGGATCAAGGTCGGAGCGAATTTATCACCCCGGCCTAGAGCCCACTCTTTGGCCATGGCCAGGGCTTTGTCGACCGCCCAAACGTCATGGCCATCGACATTAGGAATCACATTCCAACCATAAGCCTGGAACCTTTTTACAGTGTCATCGCTGAACCAGGGCCCGACTTGGCCATCGATCGAAATACCATTGTCATCGTACAGAACAATCAGCTTACTGAGCTGAAAGCTCGCTGCCAAGGCACAAGCCTCGTGGGACACCCCTTCCATCAAGCAGCCGTCGCCGGTGAATGCGAAGGTAAAGTGATCCACTAGAGGAAAGCCGGGTCGGTTGTATTCGCTGGCGAGATGTTTTTCAGCCAGCGCCATCCCGACCGCGTTGGCGATACCCTGACCGAGTGGTCCGGTCGTGGTTTCAACGCCAGGCGTAATGCCCACTTCGGGGTGCCCTGGGGTTTTGGAGTGGAGCTGACGAAACGCTTTTAGGTCGTCGATGGTCAAGGCATAGCCAGTGAGATGCAGCACGCTATAAAGCAGCATCGAAGCGTGGCCGTTAGATAAAACGAAGCGATCACGATCAAACCAGGTCGGGTCCTGGGGGTTGTGTTTCAAATGCCGACCCCATAAAGCCACGGCCATTTCAGCCATGCCCATCGGCGCGCCAGGGTGCCCCGAGTTCGCTTTTTGAACGGCGTCCATGGACAAAGCGCGAATCGCGTTGGCCATGTCGGCATTCGCCGAAGACACGGAGCTGGAAGGGGGCATTGCGGCCATTGGGAATCCTTGGGTGGGTTCGAGCTAAGGGTAACTCGTTAGAATAGATCTTTGCGGCCGAAATTTTACCTTAGCGACAAACTGGGGTTTGGAAGTCAGCGTTTTGAAGAGCGTCCCAGCATGACCCCGAGAGTACTTTGTGAGATCCCAGCGACGGGAGGGCCAGTCACAATTAATTTTGAGCAAAGCCACTACCTGCTCAAGGTCCTCAGGCTCAATCTTGACGACCAAGTGGAGGTTTTCGATGGCCGGGGTCTGCGCTTTCATGCCAAGATAGTCGCGATCCAAGGTAAGCTGGCGTGTTTGTTGGCAAATCCAGGCGAAAGCCATCAGCCACTTCGGAAACACAATGTCTGGCTCGCGCAGGGACTTCCGTCTGGCGACAAAATGGACTGGATCATCGAAAAGGCCGTCGAACTCGGCGTAGCCCGTTTTAGCCCGATCGAATGCGAGCGCTCCATTGTCAAGCTCAGCGGCCCACGGCAGAGCAAGAAGTTAGCTCATTGGCAGGCGCAAATTGAAGCCGCGTGCATGCAAAGCCAGCGTGACGACCTCATGCAGCTTGACGACGTGAATACAAGCCAAGCTTGGTTCGAAGGCCCGACCAGCGCAACCGTCAGATTTATTCTAGATCCGGCCGCGAAGCTAAGTATGCTTGACGGAGTACGAGCGTCAATAGGCAATACTCGAGACGTGACGGCCTCGACCAAACGAGTACCTGTTGAACCTTTGGTCAGCGCAACGCTACCAACAACAACGTTCATCATGACTATTGGGCCAGAATCGGGCTTTTCGGATCGTGAACGCTGGCTTGCCGAGCGCGCCGGGTTTGTGGCAGTTAACCTTGGCGTCCAGGTTTTGCGTACCGAAACGGCCGCTCTAGTGGCCACGGCGAAGCTTCAGGCCTGGCTTGAAATGATTCAAAAGCCTGCCTCGGGCGACGATCTATAATGCTGGCGAATTGCGCGAGAAATCCTCTTGAGCAATCGCCGTTCCCTCTACTTAGGAAAGTAAAAATGAGTTTATTACAATCAATTCTCGGTGCCGCTGCCGGAGCAATGACGGGTCAGCAGCAATCGCAAAGCAATCCTTTATTACAGGTTGCGCTTAGCTTGTTGAGTAATGGCAATGCCCAAGGAGGCGTTGGCGGTTTGGGGGGCTTGCAAGGACTCATGGGACTCTTTCAAAATAAGGGCTTGGGCGATGTGATTGGCTCCTGGGTCGGGAGCGGACAAAATTCTGCCGTTTCGGGTGACCAGCTTATGCAGGTGTTAGGCTCCGGTCAGATCGGCCAAATCGCGAGCCAATTGGGCTTGTCGCACGGTGATGCCGCCAATCAGCTCGCCCAAATTCTACCGGGTCTAATTGACCACCTGACGCCCCAGGGTCAAGCACCAACGCAAGGCTTTGGAGGCGCAGAAGACATCATGAAAATGATTGGTGGATTGATGCAACAGCGCTAATCTAGTACGTCAATTAAGAGCTGCTGAATTAGGCTCAGTGCTTACTGATTTTTTGCACTGAGTAAAAAATTCGAAAGGCAATCTTTCTCTCTGAGAAAAAATCCGATGCGTCTCGAAATATATCCAGCAAAGCATCGCGCTCATCGGGGTTGAATTGTGGGCTTTCCGGCAGGGATTCGAGCACCACGACCATCCCCGGATTATCAGCAATGGGCATCGGCTTAATATCGGTTAGACAGTCGTACAACGCATCTAGGTTTTGTCCAAAATGTTTTGGTAATGGGAAACCCGATGCGATGGCCGCAAGCACTGCTTTCTTGTCCTTGGCATGCACACAATTCGCATACAACCAGGTTTGGTCTGAACGCTCGGCAGATCGCTTTAAATCATCAAGATCGTATGCGCTGAGGGGCAGCACAGCTTGAAGCGGCATATTGCTCAAGGCGGACATCGTTACTCCCTTATTCGCTTGAATGTTTGATAATGATCGTCGCTGTAGTAGAGCTCGGTCGAGGACCGTGGCCACCACCCACAACGATTCTTCTAGCACCCCGGCTTCTCTCTCCAGGGGTCCTCACCGTGTATTCTGTGTAAAAGCCCCTAGTTTGCTTGGGCAAAAATCTTTCGCGATTGCCGAAGACTACGCCATCTTTGGGATAAGGGAAAGGCCCACCCTTGCGAATCTGAACAATCGTCGCGTGGGCTTCGGTAGGCAACGAGGACATCTTGATGTCGGATGACGTGCCAACGGCCTCAAAGGCCCGCCGCGCGCGCGCATTGTTCGGTTGCAACAGACCCAATACACTAACGAGACAAAGCACGGCAGCGACCAAGCTACGCAACGAATCACGTTCAACAATAAAAAAAACTCGTCTAGGCATTGAGTCATGCTAGACGAGTTTTCCTTCTATGCCAAGATGCTTTGGACAGAATTTTAAACGGTCGTAAATCCTATTGGGCTGAAAGCGTTTCGATGGCTCGATCTAAGGCCGTCCCTGTCGGGGCAAGCTTGGCCTTACCATGCTTGATCAGCATGGTGAACTCCTCGCGACTTACCGACTGTGTAAAGTCCGGATGGCGGCGCAACACAAATAATTTTCGACTCGGACTTACCCACGATACTTTCACACGCATAGGCTCGGCTTCTTCCTGATCCAAATCGATCAAACTCGCCTTCACGATCTCGGCCAGTGGGTCGTTGGGAATGTCGAATCCGTCGGCGGACTCCTTGGCTGGCGTAGTCGTTGCGCTTGCCAAAGCCTTACTATCAAAATGAATCGTGCCATCCGAGCGCATTCTCACTGAGGACTTGCGTCGTACCTCTGCGCTTTGGGCCGACTGTGCTTTGGCGGTGGTTAACAGATTCGTGGTCCATTTAAACCACTCATTGAAAAAAGTCTCGCGAACCTCTTGCTCGATGTGCGTAGGTGCTAAGCCTTTTTTCAACCCGTCGATTAACTTAGGAAGCATCGTGGCCAAGCGCGCCACATCCTCCGGGCCTTTGCTCGCCACGCTCCAAATAAGTTGTTCACATACGGCTAAGGAACGCTCTAAATCCAGGCTCCCTACGGAGCTTGAAAGTTGGGCATGAGCCATCGCGTCAACCCACCACTTTTGGACGAACTCACGTACAAAATCTGGCGTTGAACCGTCAATCCTTAAGTTGATCTCGGCCAAAGCGGCTTCACGGGCACACATCAGCACCTCTTCACGCTCAGAATCGCGATCTTGTTCAGCGAGCTCAGCGGAGCGTCGCTCCAGTTCCACCCGTACGAATTGGGCGAGACGATCACGAGCTTGGTCGAAGATCGCAAGATCACGGTCGAAACCAAAGATCAAATCGGACACAATCGTATTGATCTCAAGCACGAGAGGCGATTCCTTGGTCGCATCCATTTCAGGATCGCAAGCCGTCTCAGTGATGATATCAATCAAATGCCGCAGCGGGTGCTGGCGACGCGCAAAGAAACTCCGGTCCAACAAGGCCGCTTTAATTGCAACAACTTGCAAGCGCAGCAACTGCTGCTTCACCGGGTCGGCTAAGCGTCGGTCGGCGTAAATATAGTCGAAAATAAGGGAGACAATCTCAACCGTCACTTGATCGAGGGGCGTACCCTTGTCGCGAGCCTCACTGCTCAACTCACCAAGCAACTGGGCACTTAAGGGTACCTGATGCTGCGACTCCGCTTGCAAGCTTGTCAGCGCGCCAAGGAGTGGCGGTTGCGCCGCTGGCAAAGGTAAATCGGCGACACCAAACATACTGGGATCGGCGAGCAGCTTGGCGGCCTGGAAGCGCGCCGAAGTTTGACCCGAGGCAATTTGATGAGCGAGACGCTCAAACATTTCTGCAGCCATGGGAACCGTCATGCCCTGCCCCGAATCTGCGCCGTGGCCACCCTGCCAGCCTAAATCGGCCAAGGCATTGGCGTACTCGGAAGGCACGCTCATCATGTCCGCACCCGTCAGGTCGTTTTTGAGCGACTCCGCCGAGCCGTCCTTACGTGCACTGGCGTTTCGGCCACTTGCCTGAACCCGAGGACGTATCTTCGGGAGAATTTTGCCAGTCTTCAAGCGAATATTGACGCCACTGTACACAGCGTTCAAATTTGCCGAGACATAGGGCTCAAAGGCATCCAATAAGGCGGTACGCACTTCGGCTAATGGCGTTACTTCATTAAGGGCGCACTTGAGCGCTTCGAAGATGACTTCGGGTGAAACCGGATGCTGATCCTCTTCGAACCAGTCACGCTCCACCAACGCTGCCAGGCGGGCACGAATACCGAGCACCTCATCTGGATCCAATCGGCTCTTGGCACGGTTCACCAAGCGATGCACCGTGATTTGATCTTTAATGATACTGTCGTCCACCAAACTCAATTCGCCATCTTCGGCGCCTGGCAGGTTGGAGTTTTCGGGCTTATTGAACATGCGACGCTCGAACACGTCGGAAAAGCCACGTTTGAATTTAGACTGAATATCGTGCTTATGTTGTCGAATAATCGACACGGCTTCAAGCAGCGCCTGCTGCTCTTCACGCTTCACTTTCTTAAGCGCTTGATCGGTCAGCTCCCCACTCATTTTTTCCAAGGCTTCAAGCACCACCGCTGAAAGCTTTGTCACAATTTGCTCGCGACACTCCTCAAGCATTGTGAAGCGTTTGCGAGAATCGATGGGGATCCCGACCTCCTCGTGAGCGCTCGGGGTCGCATAAGCAGTTGACATGGTGAATTCCTTCTTGTGTCCGAAGGTTACGGCTCCCACCCTACTTGGTCAATCATCGAGTCACCAGCGGCGGAACTAATTCACTATGACCCCGACCACCGGTCGAAAATCAAAAGCGAACGGCAGGCTGTTGCCGTCTCCAGTTCTAGCGCACGCTATTGATGTCGACAACGGTCCAGGCGGTCATGTTAACAATGCGACGCACTGTCGCCGAACCAGTCAGAATATTGACCGGTGCGGCAACCCCAAGCAGGACCGGACCCACGGCCACATTATTGCCCGCTGCAGTTTTTAATAGGTTGTACGAAATATTGGCGCTATCAATGCCGGGTAAGACCAATAGATTGGCTTCCCCCTTGAGTGTCGAGTCCGGCATGGTGGCGCGCAATAGGTCCGCGTCCAGGGCGACGTCGCCATGCATTTCCCCGTCAACTTCCAGCTCAGGGGCTTTTTCATGAAGTACGCGCAAGGCCTCACGCATCCGTAGCGCAGAAGGATGGTCCGAGGTACCAAAATTGGAATGCGATAACAGAGCAACCTTGGGTGCAATACCAAAACGTCTAAGCTGTTCGGCTGCTAACATCGTAATCTCGGCTAGCTGGGCACCGCTTGGACCTTCGTTCACATGGGTATCCACCAGGGTGACTTGGCGCCCAGGCAGCATTAAGGTATTCATGGCGGCGTACACGCTTGCACCGGGACGCTTACCGATCACCTGATCGATATAGGTCAAATGCTGACCATATGTGCCAAAGGTGCCGCAAATCATCCCATCAGCATGGCCCTTTTTAATCATCATTGCGCCAATTAGAGAATGGCGACGACGCATTTCGATTTTTGCATAGGACTCGGTCACCCCCCGTCGCTGGGTCAGTTTATGGTAGGTCTCCCAATAATCACGATAGCGTTCGTCGTACTCAGGATTCACCAACTCGTAATCCACACCAGCTTTTAAGCGCAGGCCAAACTCCTCGATGCGCTTGGAGAGCACCGCAGGTCGACCGATCAGAATTGGGCGTGCCAGCCCCTCATCAACCACAACTTGTACCGCACGTAGCACACGTTCGTCTTCACCTTCGGCATAGACAACACGCTTCTTAGCGGAGCGCTTGGCCGTCGTGAAGATGGGCTTCATGAAGTTGCCGGAGCGGTAAACAAACTGTTCCAACTGAGCCCGATAAGCTTCGAAATCCTTGATGGGGCGGGTAGCAACACCGCTTTCCATGGCGGCCTTGGCCACCGCGGGGGCGATCCGCACGATCAAGCGTGGATCAAATGGCTTAGGAATTAAATACTCCGGACCAAATGAGAGATTCAAAGCGCTGTAGGCGGTCGCAACCACATCCGAGAGTTCGGCTCGTGCGAGCTCAGCCACGGCGTGAACCGCTGCAATTTCCATTGTCCGGGTAATCGTCGTAGCGCCAACGTCTAAAGCGCCCCGAAAGATAAACGGAAAGCACAGTACGTTATTGACTTGATTAGGGTAGTCGGTTCGACCGGTGGCGATAATGGCATCATCACGCACCGTCTTGACATCCTCAGGCATGATTTCAGGATCGGGATTGGCGAGCGCAAAGATCAATGGCCGAGCGGCCATCTTGGCCACCATCTCAGGCTTGAGAACGCCACCTGCCGATAAGCCTAGAAATACATCAGCATCCGCGACGATATCGCCCAAGGTGCGAGCTTCGGTGTCCTGCACAAAACGGTCCTTGTCCGGATCCATCAGCTCTTTCCGACCGAGGTAAACGACGCCAGCCAAATCGGACACCCAAATGTTTTTGAGCGGAAGTCCAAGGTCCAGAAGCAAATCCAAACAAGCCAGCGCAGCGGCACCAGCCCCGCTCACTGCAACCTTTACCTTGGTGATATCTTTGCCCACCACCTTCAGCCCATTCATCAAGGCCGCACCCACCACAATCGCGGTGCCGTGTTGATCGTCATGAAAAACGGGAATCTTCATGCGTTCACGGAGCTTGCGCTCGACATAGAAACAATCTGGAGCTTTGATGTCCTCGAGGTTGATCCCGCCGAATGTCGGCTCCATGGCCGCGATGATATCCACCAATTTATCAAGATTGGTCTCAGCCAACTCGATATCAAACACATCAATACCGGCGAATTTTTTGAACAGAACCGCCTTGCCTTCCATCACCGGCTTAGCTGCTAAAGGCCCGATGTTGCCCAAGCCAAGCACCGCCGTACCATTGGTCACCACGCCCACCAAATTACCTCGGCTGGTGTAGCGATAAGCATTCGCTGGGTCTTTGACGATTTCCTCACAGGCCGCCGCCACACCGGGGGAGTAGGCCAACGCCAGATCGCGCTGATTGGTCAGACTTTTGGTCGGGGCAATCGAAATCTTGCCTGGGCTCCCGGTCTCGTGGTACTCCAGGGCCGCTTTTCTTAATTGGGGATCCATCGGCTTGAGCTTTCTATGAGGGAGGGTTAGTTTGAATGGAGTAAGGTAAATTCCGGGCTTACTCTTAGGGCTTGGTATTTTAGCCTCGAATAGAGCTAATTCTCGGCGACTAGGCTTACTTCCCATCGTAAAACACTTATAACCTTTTGTAATTAGTACTATCGTGGCCGAATTGGATCGCAACACAGCGCCGGACCGGCGCATCGCCCATCTCGACATGGATGCTTTCTATGCCTCGGTGGAGTTGCTGCGTCGACCAAAGTTACGAGGCCGACCGATTGTCATCGCAGGGCGACATCCGAAGGTACTGAGAATCGACGCGAGCATGCGCGGCGTAACCACCACGGCTAACTACGAGGCGCGCAAATATGGCGTGAGAAGCGCTATGTCCTTGGCGGAGGTGGCGCAGCGCTGCCCAGACTGCTTGGTCGTGCCTGTCGACTTTGATGAATACCGACGGCTATCGCGCATGTTCAAGGCCGTGATTCGCAGCTTTACATCGCAGGTGGAGGACCGCGGCATTGACGAGGTTTACCTGGATTTGAGCGAGGTATCTGGCGTCGCCGAAGAGCGCGGCCTGGTACTCTCCCGCCGCATCAAACAGGCCGTGTTTGACGCGACCGGGCTGACGTGTTCTATCGGTCTATCGCCCAACAAGCTTATCTCCAAAATCGCCTCCGATTTGGAAAAACCCAATGGACTGACCCTTATCGAGGGATTCGAAATTCCCGACAAAATTTGGCCCTTAGCGGTCAACAAAATTAACGGAGTCGGACCCAAGGCCAATGAGCGTCTAGCGAACCTCGGCATCTCCACAATAGGAGAGCTTGCCCAGAAGCCACTTGAGCTCTTGCACGAGCACTTCGGTCGCAATTATGGCCAATGGCTTTTCGAATCGGCACGGGGACTCGACCAGCGCGACGTGGTGACCTTCAGCGAGCCCAAGTCGCGCAGCGAGGAAACCACTTTCGAGCGCAAGCTCCATCCTCAGCGTGACTGGATTCAAATCGCACGTATCGTCTCGGCACAGGCTGAATCCGTCGCGCGTGGCCTGGATCGTCGCCAATACCTCGCAAAAACCGTCGGGGTAAAGGTCCGCTTTGATGACTTTCGCATCGTTACGCGGGATGTCAGCATGCGCGAACCTAATGCAGATCCGGTGATGTTTCGCCGCGCGGCCTCCGAGGCACTTGCCCGGGTTGCTCTGGAACGCCCGGTACGCCTTTTAGGAGTCAGGGCCAGCCAGCTTGAACACTCGGGTCAACGTCAAAGACCCTCAGCGGAGCAGCGCGAATCCGGCGATGACGAGAGTAAACAACCCAAGGCAAGTACTGAGCGAAATACGCGCCAGGACACCACTGGAGATTTATTCTCGTGAAGCAGCTTGGTTAGACTTTATCAGGCCAAATACTGCTGCAAGACTCTCGCCACATGGATCGCCGTGCGTTGTGCACCGTCTTTGATTTGATGGCGGCAACTCGTACCATCGGCGACGATCAAATCGTCGGCGCCGGCCTTCCGGACTGCAGGCAAAAGACTCAACTCCGCCATGGCCATCGACACCTCAAGGTGCGCGGCTTCGTAACCGAAGCTGCCCGCCATGCCGCAACAGCTCGACTCAATGGTGCTCACCTTTAATCCAGGCACCAGGCTTAAGACTTGTTCGATCGGTCGTACCGCGTCAAAGGCCTTTTGATGACAATGGCCGTGCAACCAAGCAGTACGTTCACCCGCTGACTTAAAACTCAAACTGAACCGCTGAGCGTCCATTTCTTTGGCGATAAACTCCTCAAGCAAGAACGCTTGGCCAGCCAGCTTCAGGGCTAACTCGCGCATGGCAGGATCAAGCTTCAAAGACAAGAACTCATCGCGCATAGTCAAC
>JANLRI010000327.1:0-5960 GCA_031361565.1 Betaproteobacteria bacterium
ACTGGGCGCGCTCTGCGAGCACATGGACATGACACGCCAAGCCGTCACCCAACACCTCCAGCAACTGCAAGATGCCAATCTCATTGCCGTAGTCTGGCAAGGGCGCGAAAAACTTCACTACCTTAACCCTGTGCCACTCCATGAGATTTACGAACGCTGGATTGGGAAATTCGAACGCCAGCGCCTCAAGGCACTACATAACCTTAAAACCAACCTGGAAGGAAACGATCATGGCGAAGCCTAGTTACGTGTATGTCACCTACATTGCAACCACTGTCGAAAAGTTATGGCAAGCCATCACCGAGACAGACCAAATGCGTCAGTGGTGGGTCGATCCGAGTGCGGGCTGCGCACGAGTCAACGTGTCTGACTGGAAGCCCGGTTCCAAGTGGGTGCATCAACGCGCCGACGGGTCCGATATTGTTGACATGGTCGGAAAAGTGCTTGAGAACACACCCCCTCGCCGTTTGGCATTTACCTGGGCACGACCCAACGATGCGGATGACGCATCAAAACATTCCAACGTGAGCTTCGATATCGAACCCTACAGCACTGGGCTGGTTCGTCTAACGGTGACGCATGACGGCCTAGACCTTGATCCGCAAATGCTTGAAGGAATCTCGGGCGGTTGGCCGAAGGTACTTTCGAATCTCAAGACCTTCCTTGAGACGGGTCATGCGCTTCCTCAAACATCACACCTGAGTTGAGGGGTGACTAGACTCGGCGTAGTCCGACTGTGCAGACGCAGAGTTTTGCGAGCAACAGAACGCAAAACTGACCTTGCCTGAGTTTGACGTACATCAGATTTTTGTAAAACAACTGAGGTATGGAGAAATGAATGTTCAACCAGCCCACTAACGCGATTTCTTTTTAGCCTTTAAGGGCAAGATCTCTTGGGCAAGGCCCAAGGCTTCAAATTCGGGGTCGTTATGGATGAGGATCGCATTGGATTTTGAGCAGCGGCGATCCACGCGCTCCGAATCGCCTGCGCCCTTTCGAGAAGCTCGGCCACTCGATCTGCACTCGGTTCATTGTCGCGCAGAGCCAAAAGCGCAGAAGTATCAAGAAGGTAGACAATTACTGATCTTTTTTGGCATCAAACCTGCGTTCCGCGAGCAAGCCCGCGGTGGGGCAACCGAACTACCGGCTGCTCGGTGACGGTCAATGTCTGTCACTGACGGACATGAATCGCAAGAGGCGAGCAGATCTTTAGGGTTCAAAAGGTCTCGATAGTGTGTTCAAATATCATGTCCGTACATCCAAGAGGCCAAAATGAATAAGCACCTCTCAGCGAGCAAGGGATCTCGAAAACACCCCTTCGTGCCTATCCTTGCAGCGCTCAACCTCGCGCTCGCAAGCACAAACCTCGCGGCACAAATGACGCCGCATCAGCAGTTGGCGCGCGACATTCATAAAGAATTGGTCGAGATCAATACCGTCACCGCCACCGGCGATACGCTTAAGGCGGCACAAGCCATGGCGGCACGTCTCAAAGCTGCGGGCTTTAGTGATGACGAAGTCAAAGTATTGTCGCCTGGACCGCGTAAGGGCAATTTGGTGGCGCGGCTGCGAGGCTCGGGCGCACGCAAGCCCATGATGATGCTGGCCCATATCGATGTGGTCGAAGCCAAGCCCGAAGATTGGTCGACCGACCCTTTCAAGCTCGTGGAAAAAGAGGGCTACCTTTATGGCCGAGGGGTTTCCGACAATAAATTTATGGCGGCGGTTTTCGTCGCCAACCTCATTCGTTACAAGCAAGAGGGCTTTAAGCCGGATAGAGACTTGATCGTGGTGCTTGAAACCGATGAGGAAATTCTGGACGCGAATGTTCAGGGCATACAATGGTTACTGAAGCACCATCGTCCTTTGATTGATGCCGAATTCGCGCTTAACGAAGGTGGTGGTGTCGGCTTGGTGAATGGCAAGCCACTGGTTAATTCTTTGCAAACCAGTGAGAAGGTTTCGTACAGCTTTCGGCTGGAAGTGAAAAACCCGGGCGGCCACAGCTCGCTGCCCTCCAAGAACAACGCCATTTATCGCCTCGCCGATGGGCTGGCTCGCTTAAGTCGCTTTGACTTTCCTGTGCAACTCAATGAAACCACCCGCGTTTATTTTGAGCGGACGGCCGCTCTGGTGGATGCCAAGACGGCTTCTGAAATGCGCTCCTTGGTCTCGGCCCAACCTGACCCGGTCTTGGTGGCTAGGCTCTCAGAAACCATTCGCTTTAACGCTATTCTGCGCACCACTTGCATCACCACCATGCTTGAGGCTGGTCATGCGGTCAACGCCCTTCCGCAAACCGCGAGAGCCAGCGTCAATTGCCGGATTTTGCCCGGTGTGCCTGTTGAAGATGTTCAAAAAACTTTGGCCCAGGTTTTGGCCGACGATCAAATTAGCGTTACGGGAGTAGGGACTGCAGTACCTAGTCCACCCTCACCGCTCAATCCCGAAATCCTTAGCGCGATAGAAAAACTAAGTGCCGAGTTTTGGCCCGGTATCACCGTGATCCCAACCATGCTAGCGGCGGCCACCGACGGAAGTTTTCTGCGTAACGCCGGCCTTCCTACCTATGGCCATTCCGGCCTCGCCGGCGACGTCGCCGATGTGCGGATACACGGACGAGACGAGCGCATTCTAGTGAAGTCGTTTCTTGATGGGCTTGAGTATCAGTATCGCTTGGTTAAGCTACTGGCTAAGTAATTCCGCAGCGATGCTGCCCTGACGATTGGCCATCGCCTGAAACTCTTCGTCTTTGGTGACTATGACGTAGTTTCGCTCTTTGGCATAGCTTCAAATCGCTTCATCGTCTGCTTAATCAAGGCTGATATCCCGTGCATGCAGACAATCCAAACCATTTGCCAACAGAAATCTGGCAAGAGTCGACCGCAGTTGATTGTCGACCGATAAGGTCATGAAGCAAAAAGTATCGAGTGATCCGCTTGCGCCACAGCGTATTTAAGAGCTGCCAGAATGTCGTCATTTTCAAGGGAAGGGTAGTCTTCGAGAATCTCTTGATGGGATGCTCAGGCGCGCTCACTGAGTGGGGATAGCATCATGTATTGACCTGCGCAACCTCAAGTGCGTTGTATTTTCAGTTGAACCTAGTTAAACTCATGCCCATAGGCTAGGAGAACCCAATGGGCGCACGTGATGTTTTAACTGTTTCAGCCAAAGGGCAAGTGGTTATCCCACAGGCGATTCGAATCGAGCTAGGAATAACGCCTGGCAGCGAGGTTGAAGTTCACCGCGAAGGCACTGGTGTGATGATTCGACTAAAACACGCGCGGCCGGTGAGCAAGTTGGCGGACGGTTTTGGGATGCTGAAGTACGTCGGAAAAAAGAAGTTAGAAGACTTCGATATCGGAATAGAAATGCGCAAGCACGCGGCGAAACGCAAGTGATCGCGGTTGACACTAACGTCTTGGTGCGGCTCTATGTCGATTTGGTGAATGCGAATGAGAGTGATGTTCAGCGAAGAAAGGCACTGGCGTTGTTCAAATCAGAGTCTTCGATCTACGTTCCAATCACTGTCGTTTTGGAGCTAGCATGGGTGCTGCAAAGTTTCTATGAGTTTTCTGCACAGAGCTTGCGAGATGTGCTTGCTCATCTGACCGGCTTACCCAACGTTGAAGTCGAGCATTGGGCAGAAGTGAATACGGCGGCCGAACTCGCCTGCAAAGGCCTGGATATCGCCGACGCGCTTCACGCCTTGCTTTCTTTGCGCGCCGAAGAATTCGTTACGTTTGACGATAAAAAGCTTGCGCGGCGGGCAAAGCGGCTTGGCGTGCTCACACACGTTCGAGTACTTTAGGTTCGGCGCGGAAATACGCGTAGAGCATTGCACTGACCGCTAGCCACGCAGATCCAGGCGAAGTTTCCCGATGACTTCTGTTACCAGCTCAATGCCGAGGAGTATGACTCTTTAAAGTCGCAAATATTTGCCCAAGGTGTTTACCGAGCATCATGCCTTGATGGCCGCCACCATCATGAATAGGCACCGTCGCCTTTACGAACCTCAATCGATAAGAGTTCCAGAAGTGCGTCGGGCGCAGGATTGACCAGCGCAACCGCTAAAACTACAGCTCTAGCCTAACAAACGGATTGCGCGAGAAAATTTCGGCCAAGAAAAATTATCAGGAAGTGTCGACAAACCCTTTGGTGATCGAAGCCTATTTGGACATCACGCATGAATAACTTAAGAAGCCCCTAAACAGACCACCCCGTTTTGGTAGAAGTCAAAGATAACGGCTCGAACTAAGCCTAGATGACCCCCTTGTCCCTTAAGCTCTCAATGCGCTGAACATCCAGCCCAATACTAGCCAACACCTCGTCGGTGTCGCCGCCCAACGTGGGTGGCGCGGTGTTTGGCCCAACCGTCTCGCCATTCACTTTAAAGCCAAGTGTCGGCACATGAACCGGCGCAGCGCGTCCGGGGAGTGTCATCTCCGCCATGATGCCTCTCACCTGGGCCTGCTCTTCCCGCAACACCTGACCTAAGCCCCGAACCCGCGCCGAGGAGACACCACCTCGGTTGAGCAACTCTTCCCAATGGGCAGCGCTTTCCGTGCTGAAAATGTTGTCCAATACTTCGCGCAATGCCGCGCTGTGCTGGCTTCGTTGCGGTGTTTCGGCCCAACGCGGGTCTGAGAGAATATCTTCTCGGCCCAAGGCTTTGCAAAGGGCGCGAAATTGCCGATCATTATTGGCCGCCACCATCAGTATGCCGTCCGTAGTATTGAAGGCACCCGAGGAGGGGCTGCCGCTCCAGGCAGCGTTACCCGAAGGCGTAGGCTCCCAGCCTGCGCTGAGCACGCTGGTCATCAAGGAAGACATCAGCAGCAAGGAGGTGTCGAGCATCGCCACATCCACATGTAGGGCCTTGCCCGTGCGACGTGCCTCGTGCAAGGCACAGACAACGGCGAAGGCACCGTTCATACCCGTCGCGTAATCCACGTAGGGCGCACCGACTTTGGTGGGACCACTCTCCGCGGTGCCCGTGCTTTGCATGATGCCGCACATCCCTTGAATCACATGATCGTAAGCCGGACGCGCGCCCAGTGGGCCATCTTGGCCAAAAGCCGAGATCGAGCAATACACAAGATCGGGCTTAATAAGCTTAAGAACTTCGAAAGATAGCCCCAGGCGCGCTGCAACGCCAGGGCGATAGTTCTCGATGAACACATCGGCGTTGCCCACCATAGTCTTGACGAGCTCAATGCCTTCAAGCTGTTTAAGATCGATCACCACCGACTTTTTATTAGCGTTCTGGGTGAGGTAGCTCAAGCCCATCCCAGCCTTGCCGAGTGCTGTGTCGTGACCACCTGATCGCGTCCAGTCACCACCGCCTGGGGGTTCAATTTTGATGACCTCGGCACCCATCAACGCGAGTTGGTAAGTCGCATAAGGGCCGGCCAACACCTGCGTGAGATCGATCACGCGAACACCCTTTAAGGGTTGAAACATAGGTCCTCCTACTGGGTCCGATACGGGTAGGGCGCGCCTAGCTGGTCACGCCTGCGATGCGAATAATATCGGCCCATTTCTTATTTTCTCGACGCATAAACTCAGCAAAGGCCCTGGGGCTTTCTGAAGCTGCAATCGTATTGCCTGCGGCCTCAAACGCTGTCTTAATCGAGGCATCGGCCTGCGCCTGACTAATCGCCGCATGCAGGCGGCGCACGATGTCCTCCGGCGTATTCAGCGGTGCCCAAAAGCCGAACCAGGAATCTTGAACTGTCAAATCGCTACCCATCACCTCATGAAGCGTGGGTACTTCAGGCAGCTCCCTGAGGCGTTGTGCTCCGGTCACCGCCAAGGCCCTCAAGCGCCCGCCTTTCACTTGGGGTATGGCGGTGCCCGCCGTAGGAAAGGCGAAGTGAGTTTCGCCGCGCATCAATGAGCTAGCAATCTCGACCGATCCCTTCAATGGCACATGGGTCGCTTTAATGCCTGCAAGCGAA
>JANLRI010000381.1:0-10756 GCA_031361565.1 Betaproteobacteria bacterium
ACTGGGCCTTGCTCAATGTGGGCCTCGAAGTAGGCTTCAAAAGCGTCATGGCTGGCAGCAGCACCAGCAAAGCCAATTTTATGAAGGGCATCTCGCACTGAGATGCCGTCACGATCTTGTGCGTTGAGTGCGTGATCCAAACTAAAGGCGCCACAATATACGCCCGAGCCCATCATCACCGGTACGAAGCGCGAACCTTCTTCATTGGTCCATACACAAATTTCAATCGCTGCGGCCGTATTCACACCATGGTCATTCAAAGTACGGATCACTTCGAGCCCGGCCAAGACGCCATAATTGCCATCGAACTTTCCGCCTGTAGGTTGCGTATCGATGTGGCTCCCGGTGGCGACGGCGCGGCGACTTGGGTCAAGGCCTTCGCGGCGCGCAAAGATGTTGCCGATGGCATCAATGCGGATCTTACAGCCGGACTCTTTCGCCCAATGAATGAACAGATTTCTAGCCTGGGCATCTAGTGCGGTTAGCGCCAGGCGACAGACGCCACCTTTTTCGGTCGCACCAATTTCGGCGAGACACATCAGGGACGCCCATAGCCGGGTCGGGTTAATCGTCAGATCGGCATGAGTCATGACAAGGCTCCGAGCCGACGGGAGATTTCTCTAGCCAGTTCACCGACTTGTTGAATCACCTCTTGTTTTCGCCTCACGCTGGTCGAGGCTTTAATGAGGCTCACCGCCACCGCTGCGATCGCCTCAGCCTTACCGGCCGTAAAGACTGGCGCGCCAAAGCAATGCATGCCTTCCGCCATCTCTTCATCGTCAATAGCATAGCCCGCATGGCGAAAGCGATCCAGTTGCTTGAGTAGGGCATCAATGTTTGCCACTGAATAGCGGGTTTGGCGTTGCAGCCCGTGTTCAGCCACCAAGGCCCTGACCTTCTCGTTGGAGAGCGTCGCCAGAATAGCTTTACCCGTGGACGTGCAGGCCGCCGGAAAGCTTCCGCCCACGCGAAACTTTACGGCCAAAGAACGTGTGCCTTCTCTGCAACTAAGATACTGCACATTAGATTTTTGCAAGACGGCCAACATCACTGTTTCCTCTTGCAATGCAGCAAGACTTCTTGTGGCTTCATTGAAAGCCTGGATCACGCGGGTTTGATGGGCATAGGCATCAGCCCACTGCAGACATTTACTGCCCAGGCTGTAGCGCTGTTCGTCATTGCGGTAAATCAGACCGAGCTGGGTGAGGGTATTGAGCAGGCCGTGCAAACTGCTCTTTGGAAAACCCGTACGACGCTGCAAATCGGCGAGCGCGACGGACTCGTCCACCTCAGCGAGTACGTCGAGCAAGGCCACTGCGCGCTCCACCGCAGGCACCAAATTACTCGCCGTCGACACCGCCTCTGGGGGCTTTAGGTCCCTGGCTGAGGCTTTTTCACGCCCCGCCAGGCCGTCTTTTTCGACCCCATTGACAAGGTCGTAGGCGTCCGCCCTGAGTCCGACTTTACCCCGGCTCTCTTGAGGGTTGCTCGGTGCGAGCATCCAATCCTTGCGACTTAATCTGTTAAGCATTACAATTCCATCCGTTCAGCCAAGAGAATATACGTTCAACCTATTGAACGTCAAGCAATTCGTTTTTCTTCGACCATATTTTTCTCCATACAAATCAAGGACGAGACCATGGGAAATTCAGATCAACAGGGCCTTCATGTCGGTTCACAATCCGTAACAGTCATTCCGCATTGGGTCGATAATGCAATCGTTGCTAGCAAGAGTGAAAGAAGCACACCGGTATTCAATCCCGCGACCGGACTGATCGAAAAGCGGGTCGTCCTGGCGACGGTTTCAGACGTTGATGCTGCAGTGCAATCGGCGGCCAGGGCCTTTCCAGGTTGGGCCGCTACACCAGCACTGCGTCGCGCACGCGTGTTATTCAAATTCAAAGAGTTGATGGAAAAGCATGCTGACGAATTGGCAGCCTTGGTCACCAATGAGCACGGCAAGGTATTCACGGACGCGCACGGCGAAATTCAGCGTGGCCTGGAAGTCGTGGAGTTTGCCTGTGGCATTCCACAACTTTTAAAAGGCGAATTTTCTGAGCAGGTAGGAACCGGTATTGATATGTACTCGATCCGCCAATCGCTTGGTGTGTGCGCAGGGATCACACCGTTTAATTTTCCAGTGATGGTGCCGATGTGGATGTTCCCGGTGGCCATCGCTTGCGGCAACACCTTCATTTTAAAACCGTCAGAGCGCGATCCGTCTGCGTCGATCTTTATGGCCAAGCTGCTGAAGGAAGCGGGCTTGCCGGACGGTGTGTTCAATGTGGTGCAGGGCGACAAAGAAGCCGTCGATGCCTTGCTGACTCACCCGCTAGTGTCGGCGATAAGCTTTGTGGGCTCGACGCCGATTGCTCAATATATTCACGAGACTGCAACCAAGTCCGGCAAGCGAGTTCAAGCCTTGGGTGGCGCCAAGAACCATATGGTCATCTTGCCAGATGCCGACTTGGATCAGGCCGTCGACGCTTTGATTGGCGCGGCTTACGGTTCAGCGGGCGAACGCTGCATGGCGATTTCGGTCGCCGTCGCGGTCGGACCCGTGGCCGATGCCTTGGTCGCCAAGCTGCAAGATCGTGTACCCAAAATCAAGATGACCCACGGCATGGACAAGGCTGCCGAGATGGGCCCCTTGGTCACTCAAGTGCACATGGAAAAAGTTCGCGGCTATGTTGACACCGGTGTTGCAGAGGGCGCAAAGCTCGTCATTGACGGTCGCGCCCTTAGGCCTAGCGCCCCGGCGGAAGGTGTCGACAGCAATGTCGCGGGCGGCTTCTTCCTAGGTGGCTGCTTGTTTGATCATGTCAAACCGGAGATGAGAATTTACAAAGAGGAGATCTTTGGGCCGGTTCTAGGCATCGTCCGTGCCGAGAGTTTCGAAGCTGCGCTTAAATTAGTAAACGATCATGAGTTCGGTAACGGTTGCGCCTTGTTCACTCGTGACGGCGATGCTGCGCGCGAGTTTGCCAGCCGAGTGCAAATCGGTATGGTCGGCATCAATGTGCCCATTCCGGTACCGATGGCCTTCCACAGTTTCGGCGGTTGGAAAGCGTCCTTGTTCGGTGATCATCACATGCATGGCCCGGAAGGCGTGCGCTTTTACACTCGTTACAAGGCCGTGACCCAGCGCTGGCCGGCCGGTATTCGGGCTGGAGCGGAATTCATTATGCCAACCATGAAGTAAGCCAGGAACCAACATGACCTTACAACTCAAAGCGATGCAGCTGTTGCGCAATCAGGGCTTGATTGACAACCAATGGGTCGGGGCAGACTCCGGCAAAACTTTCGCGATCACCAATCCAGCCACCGGTGGCGTGGTGGCGCAGGTCGCCGACATGGGTGCCGTTGAAACCCGGCGTGCCATCGCAGCCGCTGAAAAGGCACTCCCGGCGTGGCGCAAAAAAACGCCTAAGGAGCGCTCCGCGATCTTGCGTAAATGGTACGACCTGATCCTTGCCCATGCCGACGACTTGGCTCTCATGATGACCACCGAGCAAGGCAAGCCCTTGGCCGAGGCTAAAGGGGAGGTTGTCTACGCGGCGAGTTTTATTGAATGGTTTGCAGAAGAAGCCAAGCGCACCTATGGCGATGTGATTCCCTCATCGGTCGGTGATCGTCGACTATTGACCATCAAGCAGCCGATAGGAGTTTGCGCCGCCATTACGCCCTGGAATTTTCCAGCCGCCATGATTACCCGTAAGGTAGCGCCTGGCCTGGCAGTAGGATGTACTTTTGTGGTGAAGCCCGCCGAAGCCACGCCCCTTACTGCTTTGGCGCTGGCGCAGTTGGCCATTGAGGCCGGTATGCCTCCCGGTGTGTTCAATGTCATCGTGGGCAACGGGGATAAATCGCCGGAGATTGGCCTTGAAATGTGTACCAGCCCGGTGGTACGCAAGGTCTCGTTCACCGGTTCAACCGAAGTCGGCCGGATTTTACTTCGCCAATCCGCTGACACCATCAAGAAGCTGTCTCTGGAGCTCGGAGGCAATGCTCCCTTCATTGTGTTTGACGATGCTGATATTGATGCTGCGGTCGAGGGCGCTTTGCTTTCCAAGTATCGCAATGCAGGCCAGACCTGTGTCTGCGCCAATCGTATTTTTGTGCAGGAAGGTGTGTACGAGCAATTCGCTGCGAAATTGGCCGACAAGGTCAAGCTGTTCAAAGTCGGCTCGGGGATCGACGCTGGTGTGAACATCGGGCCGCTCATTGAGCCAGCAGCGATCGAGAAAGTCAAGGAACATGTGGCTGACGCACTTGCTAAGGGTGCCAAGCTGCTCACTGGTGGCCATGCTCATGCGCTCGGCGGCCTGTTCTTCGAGCCGACCATCTTGACGGACGTGACGGCCGATATGAAGGTTGCAAGAGAGGAGACCTTCGGGCCCCTCGCACCTTTATTCCGCTTCAAGACCGAGGATGAAGTGATCGCCCTGGCCAACAATACCGAGTTTGGTCTTGCCGCCTATTTCTATTCTCGCGATATCGGCAGGATCTTTCGTGTCTCTGAGGCCTTGGAGACCGGGATGGTGGCGGTGAATTCGGGCTTACTGAGTTACGAGACCGTGCCCTTCGGAGGCGTCAAGCAATCGGGTTTGGGGCGCGAAGGCTCTAAGTACGGGATTGATGAATATCTTGAGGTCAAGTACATCTGCCTGGCCGGGCTTTAGGGCTCTGGTCGTGATCCCGGTCCTGAGCGCGGGACCGGGATAGTCGCTTATGGATTCATCACCAGATAGCGTGCGGTTTGATAGTAGGCCTCGAGGAAGGACCCCAGGCGTTTCACAATTTGCGGCTCCTGGGCGGCGATGTCGGTTTGGTGCTTGCTGACATCGCTCAAGTCATAGAGCTGGACACGTGCAAGGGTGGCGGCATCCTTGCTGGTCTGGTCGCTAATTTTTGAGCTCTTCGGGGTATTTCCGTTATCCAGTAACTTGGCATAGTAGCGTCCATCAAACCAGCCATATTGGGAGCCACCGACATGAAAGCTAAACAGCATGCCTTCCTGGCCTGGGCGCTCCGATACGAGGCTCCGTCCTAAACCGCGTTGCTCGGTACTGCGGCCACTGAGGTCGATTAAGGTGGGCAGCAGATCGGCCTGCTGCCCGAGGGTATCAAACTGTTTCGGCTTCAGAAACTTGGGAGCGTAGAGAATTAAAGGTGTATGAATACTGGCGATATCCTTGGCCTGCATCCAGGGGGGCATATAGCTCGGTACGTCACCAATCGTGCCGTGATCTCCCAAAAATACGAACACGGTGTTATCAAACCAGCTGCTTTGGCTTGCCCTGTCCATAAATTTGGCGACACTGTGATCCATCAATCGAATCGCATTGTATTCCGGAGTGCCACCGCCCATCCCGTTAGCGAGTACTTCTGCCTCCGGCTTGTCGACAGCCTTGAAGTCGGGGTCATCGCCGGGAATAGTGTAGGGGCGGTGATTGGCGGCGGTTTGGATGATCGCGAAAAACGGGGTCTTCTTGTCGCTGCTGTGACGATTGAGCACGTCGAGCGATTCATAAAACAAGTTGCGGTCGGAGAGGCCCCAAACGTCCGTGCGCGGGGTCTTGAAGTTTTCTTCCTCAAAGATTTTGATCCGGGGAACTGCTTTGGTGAGGAGTCCACGGATATTGGCCCAGGAGGTACTGCCCCCGATGAAGTAGTAGGGCTGATGGTCAGCCCAGGCTGCAATCAAGCTTTTGTGCAGGATCGCCTGCGGGTTACGGCTTGCAGTGTCGCCCGCCACCACATCGGGGCGACTGGTGATGATGGAGTACACGCCTCGGGCGGTAAAAGGATGCGCGCTTGAGAAACGATTGAACCACCAGCCCTGGTCGGCCATCTGTTTAAGCCTGGGTGTCGGGTCGAGTTTATTGCCATGCAGACTGGTTTTGTAGCCTGAAAGTGATTCGAGGATCACGATCACCACGTTAGCATCCTTGGGAATAAGAGGCTCGGCACGGGCTGCGGGTGTTCTTGAATAGTTTAGAGGCTTGGCGTCCGCGGAGGGAATCTGTAGCCAGGGCGCCATGATCGGATAGGCAGCGACGGCCGCTGGACGATCAAACTGAGGCTTGCGGTAAGCCAGGGTGTCCACAATGTTTTGGATAGGGTTAATCGCCAGTTGCTCAGCAGGAGGGTGACCCACCCGGACGAGATCGCTCCAGCGCAAAGGGTATTGGGACCAGCGGCCGTGAATCAGGAAGATCACTATGGCAACAAGACATAAATTAATGAGGAATGCTTTAAATGCCTTGATGGTTTGTGGCTTGAGGCTCCCTTTGGATGTTGTTCCAGGTGCATGGACGGCAGAAGGACGAGTGTTATGGCACGCGAGATACCCGGACCATCGTCGGAGAATTACGAAGCTAGTGATCACCATCAATGTTGTGGCCATGAACAAGGGAATGACCGGATAGGATTCCCAAAGCACCTTGGTATTCGTCCCTAAATCTTGGAGCAAGAACAGGACCCCAACATTCAGTCGCTGCTTCCAATAAGCCATATTGCCAAAGTCCGAGTAAATCGCCAGACTCCAAACCCCTGTTACTGCGCCGCCGAGACTCGGCCAGAACCAAGACATCTTTCCGCGCGCCCCCCACCATTCGCCCGTGACCGGGTGTAGTTTAGATCCTAACCATGGTAAGACGCTCGCGAGTAAGGGCACACCTCCCACCAAACAAGCTAACCTCAAATCGAACCTGAGACCATAGAAATGGGCTAGAAGCGCTTGGCCAATGCTCAGGGAATCCCTGAAAAAGACCATCTGCAAGATGAAGCGAGCGCCCGCTTGTAACAGAGTCAGAAAGAGGATCAGTCCAAAGACATAGCGCCAGGCCATGCCCCCACGCCACGTGGGAAGTTGTCGAATTTCAGAATAATAGCGTTTGAGGTGGGTCATTGTTCGGTACGGCGAAGGAAGGTCCGCATCAAAAGCACAAGGTATATCAAGACACAGGGCACATCCAAAAGATAGTCCCAGAGATTCGTCGAGGCTTGCAGACCAAGACTCCAGCTAAGGCAGGCCAACGACACGAGAGCCATTGTGCGGACGGGCATCAGTAGACTAACCAGCCCAACAGTACCGAGTAAGAATAGGCTCCCGAGTTTACCGCCCGAAGCGTGGATAAATCCAAGACGATAGAGATCGAAAGGACCATAGCTCAGTACGGACCAATACAGAGCAAGGCCAGCCACCACCGGCAAAAGCAAAAGCCGTCGATCTCCCAGTGTTGGCCATCCGGGCCAAAAGCTCACGATCACCAGCAACACTGTTAGACTCGAAATTTCCCCCAAAGCACCTCCGAGGATCGCTGCGAGCGAAAGTCTAACGGCGCCGATGGGGATGATGGCTAGGCTTGTGAGGATCAGAAGCATCGCGCCAACAATGTACCTGTGTGGTGTGGACGCGAAGCGAGTCGCGATCCAGCCAGAGAGGCTTATCGCCATGGCCGCTTCGGCCCAGTGGACCGAAATCCAGTCAACGTTGGATGGAAAACTCAAGGATGCTTTCCATCGGAGCGGGCAGTGTTGGGCTGGGGCACCCAAATGCGATGGCGAATCCCTTTACGCCCATCGGCGGTATAAACAAGGTGAAGTCGGGCGTCACTCGTCTTTGCGAAGCTAGGATAAGAAAACTCTTGATGTCCAGAAATAGTCGCTGGGACTTGGTCGAGGATCTGGGTCGGAGCCAATTCTCCCGAAAACGGTAGCGAGTCAGGCAACTTAAAGCTCGCAATAGCTCGCCGCGAATCAAGCTCCGGGTTTGCTATCAACCATATCCTGGTCTGATCAGCCCATGCCACAACCGAGGCATCGCCGTTGGGAATACCAATGGGTTGAGCAGCGCTCCACGTTTGACCATCGTCGAGAGAGCGCGAGGTGAAAACTTTCGCTTCCGATACAGCCTGGCCTCGACGGAAGAAGGTGACGAGGGGCACATTAGGGTTTTGGGTCGCGGGCGGTGTTGCGGCCTGCCCCGTTGCAGCGTTTCCGCCACCGGTATTACTTGCTGACGGGGCTCGAACGACACTGGGCTGTAGCAGGCCTACTCTCCCCCCAAAGGGATAGCGATCTAATATCCGACTATTCATATCTACACGAATCATTACCGGGTACTTTTGGCTCAGTTCAAAATAGGCGGGAAGTAGGGTTTCACGTGAAACTGACGGAAGCTTCGGGGCGGGCATGCCCAATTTCGACTCAGGCATCGCCGCCAAGGCCGTACTCCGGACTAAGGTGCTTACGTTAAGGAAGGGTGAGGCGACCAAAAGTTTCGGGACAGACCAGCTCTCCCCAGCATTCAATGACACCATATGATTAATTCGGGCACCGCCCCACCCCCCGAGAGAGACGGAAACAAACCAGCAATGGAGACGCTCCCCATCAAAATACAGCATTGGGTTACCAAGTTTCGTAAGATACCGGCCGGTTTGCTGCATGAGCTGATCTGTACCCATGATCACTCTGGCCTCTGACCACTGCACACCATCAAACTTCGCAAAGAAGATTTGCACATCCCGGGCGCCCTCCCGGCTGCCCCCAAACCAACTCATCGCCAATTCTCCGGTGCGTAAGGCGGCAAGACTGGGGCTATGATTAACCTGAGATTTCGCAGGGGTCGGAATGCTTAGCCCAGGCAGCGACAAATCATAGTTCGATTCTGTAAGCCCGCCGCCATTGCGACCCGACCAAGTAGCATCACCCTGCTTAGGGTGCGTCGAATCGGCAGAAACAGACCCTAGACGCTCCTGGCCGCCCTTTCCGACCGACACCTCCTCAAGCCAGGATTTGAAAGGCAAGGCGAACCCAATTACTCCGACGAGTGAAACTCGAACCAGCCAATGTCGGCCAGCAAGAGGCCTCACTGGTAACGCCTTTTCCAGCGGATCCCGACTTGGGCGCTCTGGAGTAAAGCGCTAATTGGCGCAGGGAGGCACGTCTCAAGACCTCGCGCTGAGGAGTCAAGATAAGGCAACGCGCCGAAATTGCAAACGCCCAAAAACAAATGATCGTCCCAAGTCAAGATTAACCGCACGGTTGCAGTCATGCACTCCAATTTTATCGCGACGGAGGTGGATTTCCATCAGCGGCCATCGCAAATTTCAGTGAACCGGCTGGGAGTTACTTAAAACCTGGTTCGATTATCGCGACTGAATGCCGTCGTGAAGAACCCTTCAATATTACCTAGCGCCTAATACGTTTCACGTGAAACTACATGAAATCAGTCTCTTAACTTACCAAAGCGTCCGGTCGAGCACAAATCCAACCAACTAACCAACTAACCAACTAGCTCAAAAAAAGTTGCCAAGCTCTACCCATCAAAACCAGCGGACCCAACCAACGTTGCCCAACCGCGGAACATCGGCCCGCTGAAACCAACAAACAAAGGATGCGCGAGCCATCCATTGTTTCAACCAAAATCAACCTTATGCATAGAGAAGCGTCTTACCAACCTGTATCGAGCAAACTTTCTACTAAACCCAGCGCCTAACCCCCTTTGCACGCATAAATCTCAAACTAAAGGTTGCCCCCTCTAGTCGCCAGCGGTATCCTTACGCCCGGACACTAAGCGGCCAACAAAACCTCACATGAACTTCCCTACCCTTTTCGACGTCATCGTCGTCGGCGGCGGTCACGCCGGCACTGAAGCAGCACTCGCTGCCGCCCGCATGGGCCAAAAGACCTTGTTGCTCACCCACAATATTGAAACGTTGGGTCAGATGTCCTGCAATCCGTCGATTGGCGGTATCGGTAAAGGCCATCTCGTCAAAGAGGTCGACGCTATGGGGGGCGCGATGGCCGCAGCCACCGACGAAGCGGGTATTCAATTCCGCATTCTCAATTCCAGCAAAGGCCCAGCCGTGCGGGCCACCCGCGCCCAAGCCGACCGGGTTCTTTATCGAGCCGCCATCCGTCAAAGGCTCGAAAATCAAGAGAATCTCTGGCTTTTTCAACAGGCCGTGGATGACCTGATCCTCGAAACCGACCCTGACAACGCAGGTGGCGGCGAACGAGTGGTAGGAGCCATCACCCAATTGGGTTTACGCTTTCTGGCAAAAACCGTCGTGCTCACCGCGGGTACTTTCCTGAACGGGAAAATCCACGTAGGCTTGGCCAATCATTCAGGTGGTCGCGCGGGTGATCCACCTGCCATCACTCTAGGCCAGCGTTTGAAAGACATGGCCCTGCCCCAGGGCAGGCTTAAAACCGGAACCCCTCCCAGAATCGACGGCCGCACCATCGACTTCAGCAAATGCCTTGAGCAGCCAGGTGATCTTGATCCAGTGCCAGTATTTTCCTTTCTCGGTCGACGTGAGCAACATCCTCGCCAAGTGCCGTGTTGGATTACCCATACCAATGCCCAAACTCATGACATCATCCGCTCCGGACTGGATCGCTCGCCCATGTTTACCGGCGTAATCGAAGGCGTCGGGCCACGCTACTGCCCTTCCGTTGAAGACAAAATTCATCGCTTCGCCAGTAAAGAATCTCATCAAATTTTCTTAGAGCCCGAAGGCCTGACCACCCACGAGTTCTACCCCAACGGCATTTCGACCAGCCTGCCCTTTGATATTCAATGGGCCTTGGTGCGCTCCATCCCGGGGTTAGAGCATGCCCATATCCTACGTCCTGGCTACGCCATCGAGTATGACTACTTCGACCCCCGTGCCCTGAAATCGTCCTTGGAAACCAAGTCGATCGCGGGTCTCTTCTTTGCGGGCCAAATCAACGGCACCACGGG
>JANLRI010000428.1:0-5461 GCA_031361565.1 Betaproteobacteria bacterium
CGATCTTCTTCGGCTTCCTCAACGATTTCGACCAGTCGATCAAAGCGGCTGAACATGGGCGGCATGTCTCGTCCTAAATTCACCAAGACGTCATGATGAGTCACCTCTAACTGAGCCGTGTCATTGGCATGATTCAAAAGAATGATGGGTGTAGAAGCTGCCAAGGGGTCACCGGCTCGCACATGCGGTATGAAATCCAACGGTGAAAAACTCCACAGTTCCTGGTCGAGCCTCGACAATTGCTGAGCATCACCGCAAAAAACGACGGTCTTTTTGCCAGACTTATAAATTTTTCTGAGCAGTCGACAAACGTAGTGCAGCTTGTTGGCGGCGTTGAAATGAAAATCGACTTGGGTCATAGGGAGTGGGTCGGTTCAGAGCCGCGCGTGTACATCACTTGGCGCGTTGCTCTAGGAATTCAGTGAGCAGCGCGACCGGGCGTCCCGTGGAACCTTTAGAGAGGCCCGACTTCCAGGCTGTTCCGGCAATATCGAGATGAGCCCAATCATACTTTTTGGTGAATCGAGCCAGAAAACAAGCTGCCGTGATACTGCCGCCTGCGCGGCCGCCAACGTTGGCAACGTCGGCAAAGTTTGATTTGAGCCCCTCGGCATAGGTTTCGTCGATGGGCATCGGCCAGCAGGTATCGCCGGACGTTTTGCCTGCTGCCACGAGCGCTTCACCTAAGGTTTGGTTAGCAGTGAATAAGCCTGAATGATGATGCCCGAGCGCGATCACGCAGGCGCCCGTGAGCGTGGCGATATCGATCACGGCGGCCGGCTTGAAGCGCTCCGCATAGGTCAGTGCGTCACACAAAATAAGGCGACCTTCGGCATCGGTGTTCAGAATTTCAATGGTCTGTCCCGACATGGAGGTGACGATATCGCCAGGCTTTGTGGCGCGGCCACCCGGCATGTTTTCACAGGTTGGAATGACACCTACCACGTTCAGCTTGAGCTTCATTTGCGCGATGGCCTGTAAGGTACCGAGCACCGAAGCGGCACCGCACATGTCATATTTCATCTCATCCATCTCAGCGGCAGGTTTCAGCGAGATACCACCGGTATCGAAGGTGATCCCTTTGCCGACGAGCACGACCGGTGCCTGTTTGGCGGGTCCAGCGTTGTAATGAATGACAATGAACTGAGGTGGCAGTACCGACCCTTTGGCAACTGAAAGGAATGAACCCATCTTGAGAGCCTGCATTTGCTTTTCGCCGAGAATCTCGCATTTGAGCTTGAACTCACTCGAGAGTTTGCGCGCGCAGCTGGCTAAGTAGCTGGGTGTACAGACGTTGCCGGGCAGGTTGCCAAGATCCTTTGAGAGGTCGATGCCATCGGCCAAAGCAATGGCGCTCTGAAGAGCGCCGCTAAAGTGTTTGGCGTCGAAGGCTGAGGCACCGAAGAGTTTGTCGTCGAGCTCGCCGCTGAGTTGAACTTCATTCAGTTTCGGCTTGGGTGCACTGCTCGATTTCATCATTTCAAAGCGATAGCTCGCCTCGCGCCATTTCAGAACCGATTGACGCAAGGCCCAAACGGGGTCGCACGCCAAGATTTTAGCCTCGTGAAGGCATGAAACCGCCTTGGTGCAGGGCAGGGCAAGCGCGGCTTTGGCTGCGGCAAGGCTGGCGTCGAGAAAATCATTTTCCTTGATCGATTCCTTATCTTTGCCAAGGCTCACCAACATGACCCGCTCGACGTAAGCGTTTTTCGCCAGCCGATGGACGAGCGTGGAACCTGCCTTATCCGCCAATTCTCCGCTTGCCAGCCAGCCGCTCAGTAAACCTTCCGATTGCCGATCAGCCCAGACTGCAGCGTTTCCGATGAGCTGCTTGCCAGCCACCGGCACAATGATTAATTCAAGGCGCAGTGCTTTACGCGGCGACCTGCCTTGGGCGCTGACCGTGGAATCGGTGCCGAGCAAAAGAGGGTGTGTGTTAAATTTCATCTTGACCTTGAAAGCGATGATTTTGCGGATGCCATTTATTGATAGCCTTTTGTCTGTTCAGGCCATGGCAAATGCCGTTGCTCGGATTATAACGAGCCTGCCCCGATGCTGATTCGATCGGCCCTACGCAAGGAGTTGAGTTCGATTGCCGGGATCGTCTTCGCGACGCTGTTCACGATCATGCTGACCACGAGCCTGATTCGCATTCTCGGAACGGCTTCAGCGGGCAAGATCGATACGGCCTCGGTGTTGCCGCTCATCGCCTTTAATGCCATCAATTTCCTGCCGGTCCTCCTCGTCTTGACGCTCTACGTGGCTATTTTGTCGGTTTTTACGCGTGCCCATAAGGACTCTGAGATGGTCATTTGGTCGGCGAGCGGTCAATCAATGAGTAATTGGATTCGCCCGGTCATGGGCTTTGCGGTGCCGTTTTTTTTAGTGGTTTTCGGGATTTCATTTTTTCTTGCCCCTTGGGCGAATCGTCAGTCGAGCGAGTACCAGCAACGCTTTGCCCAGCGCGAAGATATGTCGCAAATTGCAGCCGGCCAGTTTCGTGAGGCTGCAGGAAGCAACCGGGTGTTTTTTGTGGAGTCACTCAGTGCCAACGGTACCGAAGTTAATAATGTGTTTGTGACGCAAAAACAGGAGCAACACACGATTGTGGTGGCGTCGAAAAGTGGACAGGTCGAAGTGGACGCCAAGGGCGAGCGCTTTTTAGTGCTAGAGAAAGGTCGTCGCTATGATGCTAACGAAAAGACTGGCGAATTGCGCATGATGGAGTTCGAGCGATACGGCTTACGTTTGGATCCGAAGCCCTTACGGCTCGATGATCAGTCGGCCAAGGTTAAGTCATCGCTTGAATTGGTGCAGGATCCTCAACCGCGACATTTGGCAGAACTGCTCTGGCGAATTGGGTTGCCCTTCTCTGCCCTGGTGCTGGCTTTGATGGCCATTCCCTTGGCTTCGGTGAATCCAAGAATGGGGCGCTCTGTCAATTTGATTGGGGCACTACTGCTTTACATGGTTTATAGCAACATGATTTCCTTAGCGCAGGCTTACGTAGCTCAAGAAAAATTGAGCTTTTCAATTGGAGTTTGGTTGGTGCACGTGCTGTTCCTTTTAATGGCTGTGGTGCTGTTCTACACCAAGTCGTCCTTGAGACCTTGGCGCATCTTGGGGCTCCAGCGATGACCTTGTTAGCAAGATACCTTAACCGGGAAATCGCATCGTCAGTGCTTTTTGTCCTGATTGCTTTTCTATGCCTGTTAGGTTTTTTTGACTTTATCGCCGAGTTGGCAGACATCGGGCGTGGCGCCTATAAATTGCAGCACGCCTTGGCTTTCGTAGCATTGAACCTGCCGGGCCATGTCTATGAAATTGCTCCAGTCGCGGTACTGATTGGTGCAGTCTATGCCTTTGCTCAGTTGGCTTCGCGCTCTGAATTCACCGCGATGCGAGCTGCTGGTTTGAGCCGGGTAACCGCCCTTAGAGCGCTCGCCGGCTTGGCCGTGGTTTTTGCTCTCTTGACGCTTTTGGTGGGTGAACTGTTGGCGCCACCCGCGGAACGCCTAGCGCAAAACATTCGGCTTTCGGCCTTGGGGGCATCCGTTGCTGGCCAGTTTCGTTCGGGCATTTGGATCAAGGATTCGTCAAAGACGGGGGCCGGTGAGCTTGACCGGGTGAGGTTCGTGAACGTCAGCGAACTTTCACCCGATGGCGGCATGAAAAAGATTCGGATTTTTGAACTGGATACTGATTTACGCTTAGTGGAGGTGATTGATGCGCAGGAGGCCAAGTACCAAAAAGCACGCGAGGCCTGGGAGTTGAAGGAGGTCAAGGCTAAAAGCTATTCTGAAATTGCGGCGGGTCCAGGCGCTAACATTGTTAGAGTAAGACAGTTTTCCGAACCTACAAGATCGTGGGTTTCCGACATCTCGCCAGATTTTTTGTCGGCCATGATGGTTATTCCTGAACGCATGTCGCTTTTTAGCTTGGTTCAATATGTCCGTCACCTTAAGGATAATCAACAATCCACCGGCCGTTATGAAGTGGCGCTCTGGAGTAAACTTTTTTATCCCGTGGCGGTAATGGTGATGCTCGCTTTAGCCTTGCCCTCTGCTTATATGCAAACCCGCTCAGGGGGGGTAGCACTCAAGGTTTTTGGCGGCATTATGCTAGGGGTTGGCTTTCATTTTCTAAATGCACTTTTTTCTCACTTAGGTGCCCTTACGTCTGCACCAGCATGGCTGGCAGCGGCCACACCGAGTGCACTCGCTTTCATGTTGGCCTGTGTCATGCTTGCCTTAGCGGATCGAACCCGTAAGGTCGCTGACTTGTTTCGAGCGGCCCGCCGTTGAGTAAGTTTGAATTAAATAAGCTTTGCCTAAAAAAATGAGCGACAACATTATTCTTTTTGCCCATGGCGCACGCGATCCGCGCTGGGCCGATCCGCTTCGGGAGATTGCAAAGGAAATCCTAGCGCTATCGCCGAGTACAACGGTGGAGCTCGCTTTTTTGGAGTTTATGGAGCCGTCCTTGTCTACCTTGGCCGCAAAACTTGATGCTTCCGGTGTGAAAACCGCTCGTTTGGTTCCAGTATTTTTAGGCGGCGCAGGCCATGTCTTGAGAGATTTACCTGGCTTGTTGGAGAGTTGCCGTGCCCAGTTTCCCGAGCTTCAGATTGAAGCCCAGGCTCCGGTCGGCCAGAGAATTGAGGTCATTCAAGCCATCGCGAGGGCGGCCTTAGCCGTTTAGATCTTGAAACCGAGCCTCGAGAGTGGGTTGCTCAGATTTAGTCCTACGCACCGCATGCAAGGTGCAGCGCAGCCAAGCAAGTAAATGTGGACAAGGTGGGGGGCCAGTGATTAAGATGGCTCTTGAAAAGTATCCGATCAAATTTGTGGAAGTTTGATCGATACCGTTCGAGGAGGAGGAGAGGCAGCTCTGCTGCCATTTACAAGGCGTGCAACGATGTACGCCTTTTTCTTGAGTGCGCGCGCTTTAGTGCGGCTAACGATCCATTAAAGCGAGATTGGCTTTAAAAATCGCGTGGCTTGGGTCTGCCAGAGCATTGCACACAGTTAGGTGATTGCGTTCTGGAGCCGGAATTCGACTCGTGACGATTTTGCCTTGCCAAGCTTTCTCGAGCAGATCGCTTTGGCGATGGAACTCCGAACTTTCTAAGGCTCCCACACTTAGTATTAAGGTCGCGGGATGGCTTGGCGGCATGAGAGCCGGGCTCAGTTTCTTGACATCATCAGGACTGAGCTTGAGGTCCACATTGAGGAAAGGCGACTTCGAGATAGGGTCCAAGTCGAACAGGCCGCTCAAAGCGATGCCGCCTTTGACGAGATTCACTGGTAGGTCGGTCCTTAATTTGGGCCACTGAGCACATAACATCATTGCAGTAAGGTGGCCCCCCGCAGAATGGCCACCGACAAAGATGTTTTCGCGATCAAAGTCTAAGGCTTCTGCGTTGTCATAAAGCCATTGGATCGAGCGATAAACTTGGCTC
>JANLRI010000430.1:0-14474 GCA_031361565.1 Betaproteobacteria bacterium
CATTGCCACTACAGACCTGCATTCAGTAGATCCAACTTGGGGGGTAGATGACATGGCAAACCATGGCACTGGCCTCGCTGGACTTGTCGCATTGGGTGATCTTTCAGATACGCTTGCCTCAGAACTTCCAATTGTCGAACGTCATCGCTTGGAATCGGTCAAGCTTCTACCTGGGCACGGTGCCAACGAGGGTAATGCCAAACTGCATGGCTATCTTTTCGCAGAAGCCGTAGCACGGCCTGAAATTGCTGCGCCAACACGGCCCAGGGTTTTTACTTCCGCTGTTACAGCTAGCGATGATCGTGACCGAGGCCGCCCCTCAGCATGGTCTTCGACAGTTGATCGACTTGCCGCCGATTACGATGGTAATGGCGTCTTCCCGCGCCTTTTTATTTTGTGTGCCGGAAACACTGAAGATACTAGTGCATGGGGAGCATATCCCGCGAGCCTAAGCACAAACGGCATTCGAGACCCTGGCCAAGCGTGGAATGCGATTACTGTGGGTGCCTGCACCGAGAAAGTGCTGATCACAGAAACCGACGCCCAAGGCTACTCTGCCGTTGCGCCGATCGGCGGGCTCAGTCCCTACACCAGTAAATCGAGCAAATGGAACAGTGCATGGACGTTAAAACCTGAGATTGTGTTTGAGGGAGGAAACGTAGGCAGCGACGGATTCGGCCCTATCGGCATTCGAAGCCTACAATTGTTGACAACCAATAACCAGCCGACACAACGCCTTTTCACTACAACGAACGCCACAAGCGCCGCGTCGGCACTTTGTGCACGTTTGGCGGCTCAATTGATGGCGGCCTACCCGTTGTTGCGACCTGAGTCTATCCGTGCTTTGATTATTCATTCGGCTGAATGGACAGACGCAATGCGCGCTGCTTATTTGCCAAAGAATAAGCTTCCGAACAAGACCGATCATGTCACCTTGATACGTCACTGCGGCTGGGGTGCTCCAAACTTGGATCGGGCACTTTGGAGTGCCGAAAATTCGCTGACTTTGGTGGTCGAGGATCAACTTCACCCATATCAAAAAGTGAAGGGCAAAGGCGTCCTCAGTAAGAACATGAATCTTCACTCGCTGCCTTGGCCTAAGGACCAATTGCAGGAGCTACCGCCAAACACCAAGGTGGAACTACGGGTTACTTTGTCCTATTTTATTGAGCCCAATCCTTCAGCTCGCGGCACCACTTCCAAATTTCACTACCCCTCGCATCGTCTCCGTTTTGATGTGCAACGCCCGCTGGATGCGACAACCGAAGACTTCCTGGCCCGCGTCAATGCGGCTGCCGAGCGCGAAGATGACGGCGATCCGATTGATCCGAAGGACCCCAATTGGATACTGGGTGATTTGCGGCGGCATCGAGGCTCGTTACATCAAGATGTTTGGCAAGGTACTGCTGCTGAATTGGCGAGCCGTGGCTTCATCGCGGTCTATCCCGCGAAGGGATGGTGGCGCACTCGCCCCGCGCTGGAGCGTTACGATATGCCTGCGCACTACAGCCTGATCGTTTCACTTCGTACGCCAGAGTTGGGCGTGGATCTTTACACGCCGATTGCTCAACAGATCGCTGCCAAATTTGCAGTGCCGGTAGTTGTGAGCACATGACGACTAGATAGTGCTTGGCTACGAGCACTGTGGGATCAGAATCGACTTTGCTGAATACGGAATCTATTTGGGTAAGGTAGTGAGTATTAGCGACTCAAATGTAAAAAAGCCCCGCAGTCTCCTGCGCGGCTTTTTCTATTCAGCAGTCTTTGCGAGCGCTGCCCATTGAAGCGGTTGTTAAACCGCTCCGTGAGATCAACTAGCCGTAGCCTCGCCACCCTCAGCCGCAGTAGCCGCTTCCGCAGCCTCTGCCGCATTGGCATCATCAAGCGCTTGTAGCTCCTGTGCCGCCAGTGCCTTGGCTTCTTCAGCATCGGTTTGCTCCTTGGCTTTACGAGCTTTGTGGAACGCAAGACCGGTACCCGCAGGGATCAGACGACCCACGATGACGTTCTCTTTCAGACCACGCAGCTCATCGCGCTTGCCCATGATGGCAGCCTCGGTGAGCACTCGGGTGGTTTCCTGGAAGGAGGCCGCCGAGATGAAGCTGTCGGTCGAGAGCGATGCCTTGGTGATACCGAGCAACAGGTTAATGTAGCTGGCTTCACGTTTGGACAGGTCGCGCATCTTGTCGTTACGGTCGAGCACTTCGGAGCGCTCAACTTGTTCGCCCAGGATGAACTCGGCATCGCCTGGATCGGAGATCTGAACACGACGCAACATCTGGCGAACGATCACCTCGATGTGTTTGTCGTTGATCTTCACGCCTTGCAAGCGATACACGTCCTGCACTTCGTCGACGATGTAGCGGGCCAGAGCTTCGATACCCAAGAGACGCAAGATGTCATGCGGGTCGGCGGGGCCGTCCACAATCATCTCGCCCTTGTTCACGACGTGACCGTCATGGACCAGGACGTTTTTCTCCTTGGCGATCAGGAACTCATGGGCATTGCCATCCAAATCGGTGATGACCAGACGTTGCTTGCCCTTGGTGTCTTTACCGAACGAGACCGTACCGGTGACCTCCGCCAACATGCCGGCGTCTTTCGGGGAACGAGCTTCGAACAGTTCAGCCACGCGGGGCAAACCGCCGGTAATGTCGCGAGTCTTTTGCGATTCTTGTGGAATACGCGCCAACACTTCGCCAACACCGAGGTCTTGTCCGTCACGCACGGTAATCAGTGCGCCGACCGGCAGAGTAATGGTCACAGCGTGCTCAGTACCTGCGATCTTGACTTCTTCGCCTGTGCCATCCAACAACTTCACCTGAGGACGGACGTTCTTGGTGGCAGCAGAGCCGCGACGCTTCGGGTCGATTACCACGAGGGTAGAAAGACCAGTCACTTCGTCGATCTGCTTGGCAACCGTCAAGCCCTCTTCGATGTTCTCGAACTTCACGCGACCGGCGTACTCGGTGATGATCGGACGAGTCAGTGGGTCCCAAGTGGCCAGTTGTGCACCGGCTTTGAGAACCTTGCCATCGCCTACCAAAAGAGTCGCACCGTAAGGGACCTTGTGACGTTCGCGCTCGCGGCCATTGTCGTCCATGATCATGACTTCGCCAGAGCGGGAAATCACAACCTGTTCGCCTTTGGCATTGGTCACATAACGCATTGTCGTTGTGAAACGGATGGTACCGTTGGACTTGGCTTCCACCGCATTGGCCACCGCATTACGTGACGCAGCACCACCGATGTGGAAGGTACGCATCGTTAACTGCGTGCCTGGCTCACCAATCGACTGAGCCGCAATCACACCGACCGCTTCACCGACGTTGACACGGAAACCACGACCCAGGTCGCGTCCGTAGCACATGGCGCACAGACCGTAGCGCGTATCGCAAGTCAGAGGTGTGCGGACGCGCACCTCATCAATGCCTTTACGCTCAATGTCATCGACCATGTCTTCGTCAAGCAGGGTACCCACAGGGTACAAAGTGGCGAGGTTTTCAGGGTTGACGACTTCGCTGACTACAACGCGACCCAAGATACGGTCACGCAGGGCTTCGATGACTTCACCACCTTCAACCAGCGCACGCATCGCTGCGCCGTTGCTGGTGCCGCAATCGTCCTCAACCACGACCAAGTCTTGCGTCACGTCAACGAGACGACGAGTCAAGTAACCGGAGTTGGCGGTTTTCAAAGCGGTATCGGCCAAGCCTTTACGCGCACCGTGGGTGGAGATGAAGTACTCCAACACGTTCAGACCATCGCGGAAGTTCGCTTTAATCGGCGTTTCGATAATCGAGCCATCGGGCTTAGCCATCAGGCCGCGCATACCGGCGAGCTGACGAATCTGAGCAGGGGAGCCACGAGCACCGGAGTCGGCCATCATATAAATGGCGTTGAACGACTCTTGCTTGACCGTTGCGCCGTGACGATCCACGACATCTTCGGTGGCCAATTGCGTCATCATGGCCTTGGACACGTCGTCGCCAGTGCGACCCCAAATATCCACGACCTTGTTGTAACGCTCGCCGTGAGTGACCAGGCCCGAGGTGAACTGCTGCTCGATCTCTTTCACTTCTTTCTCGGCGGCGGCAAGCAGGGCGACCTTGGAAGGAGGCACCAACATGTCGTCAATCGCAATCGAAATACCGGCGCGAGTGGCGAGGCGGAAACCGTTTTGCATCAATTGATCCGCAAAAATAACGGTGTCACGCAGGCCGCAACGACGGAACGAGGCGTTGATCAGCTTGGAGAGCTCTTTCTTCTTCAACGATTTGTTGATCAGATCGAAGCTCAAGCCCTTAGGCAAGATTTCGCTGAGCAGCGCACGCCCGACTGTAGTCTCGACCCGACGTGGCACTTCGGTGAGCTCACCGGTTTCGCGGTTCTTTTTGTATTCCGACAAACGCACCGTGACACGGGAACCGAGCTCGACTTGCTTATTGTCATAAGCGCGTTGAACTTCACCGATATTGGAGAAGAAGATGCCTTCGCCCTTACCGTTGACCTTGTCGCGAGTGGTGTAGTACAGACCCAAGACGATGTCTTGAGAAGGCACAATCGAAGGCTCGCCGCTCGATGGGAACAAGATGTTGTTCGAGGCCAGCATCAGGGTGCGGGCTTCGATCTGTGCTTCGATCGAGAGGGGGACGTGAACCGCCATCTGGTCGCCGTCAAAGTCGGCGTTAAACGCGGAGCACACCAGTGGATGCAACTGGATGGCCTTGCCTTCAATCAGAATTGGCTCAAACGCCTGAATGCCCAAACGATGCAAAGTAGGCGCACGGTTCAACATCACAGGATGTTCGCGGATCACCTCTTCCAAGATGTCCCACACAACAGGCTCTTGATTCTCAACGTACTTCTTCGCTGCCTTGATGGTGGTGGCAATGCCCATCGTCTCCAATTTATTGAAGATGAAAGGCTTGAACAGCTCGAGGGCCATCAACTTGGGCAGGCCGCACTGATGCAGTTTGAGCTGTGGGCCCACCACGATCACGGAACGACCGGAGTAGTCCACGCGCTTGCCGAGCAAGTTCTGACGGAAACGACCGCCTTTGCCCTTAATCATGTCCGCCAGCGATTTCAGTGCACGCTTATTGGCGCCGGTCATGGCCTTGCCGCGACGACCGTTATCCAGCAAGGAGTCGACTGACTCTTGCAACATACGCTTTTCGTTACGGGCAATGATCTCAGGCGCCTTCAACTCGAGCAAACGCTTCAGGCGGTTGTTACGGTTGATGACGCGACGATATAGATCGTTCAGATCGGAAGTTGCGAAGCGACCGCCATCCAAAGGCACCAGAGGGCGCAGCTCAGGGGGCAACACGGGCAAGACGTCCAGGATCATCCACTCGGGCTTGATGCCCGAGCGTTGGAAGGCCTCCAGCACTTTCAGGCGCTTGGCGATCTTCTTGATCTTGGCTTCGGAGCCGGTGGCTTTCAGATCCACACGAAGTGTCTCGGCTTCGCGATCGACATTGATGGTGCGCAGCAGTTCACGGATCGCCTCAGCGCCCATGACGGCCACGAATTCACCTTCGCCGTACTCTTCAACCTTCGCGTAATACTCTTCCTCAGGCATGATGGTGCAGCGCTTGAGCGGCGTCATGCCGGGTTCGATCACGACATATGCTTCAAAGTAGAGCACGCGTTCGATATCGCGCAAGGTCATGTCCAACACCATACCCAAACGGGAGGGCAGGGACTTCAGGAACCAAATATGGGCTGCAGGCGAGGCCAGCTCAATATGGCCCATGCGTTCACGACGCACCTTGGCCAAAGTGACTTCAACGCCGCACTTCTCGCAAATGACGCCGCGATGTTTGAGGCGCTTGTATTTGCCGCATAAGCATTCGTAGTCTTTGATCGGGCCAAAGATCTTGGCGCAGAACAGACCGTCGCGCTCAGGCTTGAAGGTACGGTAGTTAATTGTCTCTGGCTTTTTAACTTCACCAAAAGACCACGAACGAATTTTCTCAGGCGAAGCAAGACCAATCTTGATCGCTTCGAAATGTTCTTCTTCGTGTACCTGCTTAAATAGATCGAGCAAAGCTTTCATCAACGCTCCTTTAAATCTTAAAAAGTTTCATCGGTGTATATCCGGGGTGGGGTGGGTTTAATAAGGCCTGGCGTTGCCGCCAGATCAACCTATCAAACACGCTCCAAGTCAATGTCAATGCCGAGCGAACGGATCTCTTTGACCAGCACGTTGAAAGATTCCGGCATACCGGCTTCAATCGTGTGCTCGCCTTTGACCAGGTTTTCGTAAACCTTGGTCCGTCCATTCACGTCGTCAGACTTCACCGTCAACATTTCTTGCAACACATAAGCTGCACCATAAGCCTCGAGTGCCCAGACCTCCATCTCACCGAAACGCTGGCCACCGAACTGAGCTTTACCGCCCAGAGGTTGCTGTGTCACGAGAGAGTAAGGACCGGTAGAACGGGCATGCATCTTGTCATCCACCAAGTGATGGAGTTTCAACATGTGCATGTAACCGACGGTGACGCGACGATCAAACGCCTCGCCGGTGCGGCCATCATGCAAGGTCAACTGAGTCTTGCTTTGGTTGAAACCCAGACGGCCAGTAATCGGGCTGTCGTTCGGGAAGGCGATGTCCAACATGCCGCGGATCTCGGCCTCTGAGGCACCGTCAAACACCGGTGTTGCGAAAGGCACGCCGTTTTTGAGGTTGTCAGCGAGTTCCATCACTTCAGCATCGCTCATCTGGTCGAGCTGAGCACGTTGACCGGAGCCGTTATAGATCTTGTCGAGCATAGCGCGAACTTCGTTGCACGCGGCTTGCGCCTTGAGCATTTCGCCAATCCGCAGACCAATACCTTTAGCGGCCCAACCCAGGTGAGTCTCGAGAATCTGACCGACGTTCATCCGTGAGGGAACGCCAAGCGGGTTCAAAACGATATCGACTGGGGTGCCATCGGCCATGAAGGGCATGTCTTCCACAGGAACAATGCGTGACACCACACCCTTGTTACCGTGACGACCGGCCATCTTGTCGCCGGACTGCAGGCGACGCTTCACCGCCACATAGACTTTAACCATCTTCAACACACCGGGGGGCAACTCGTCGCCTTGGGTGAGTTTCTTGCGCTTGGCTTCGAAAGCCAAATCGAAAGAGTGACGTTTGTCTTCGATGGATTGCTTCGCCGCTTCAAGCGCGGTGGCCGCTTCTTCTTCGGTGGGTCGAATATCAAACCACTGATGACGGTCGAGGTCGCTCAAATACTCTTGAGTGATCGCGTCACCTTTGTTGAGCTTCTTAGGACCACCGTTGACCACCTTACCGAGCAACATACGCTCAACACGTTGGAAAGCGTCGTTCTCAACAATACGCAACTGGTCGTTCAAGTCGAGGCGATAACGCTTCAGCTCATCATCGATGATGCTTTGCGCACGCTTGTCGCGAACAATACCTTCACGAGTAAACACTTGAACGTCAATCACCGTGCCATTCATGCCCGAGGGCACGCGCAGCGAAGTGTCTTTGACATCACTGGCTTTTTCACCAAAGATGGCGCGCAACAGTTTCTCTTCAGGCGTGAGTTGAGTCTCGCCTTTAGGGGTGACTTTACCGACCAGCACATCACCGGCTTCAACTTCAGCGCCAATGTAGATAATGCCGGACTCATCCAAGCGACCTAATTGGTTCTCAGACAGGTTCGAGATATCGCGGCTGATCTCTTCAGAGCCAAGCTTGGTGTCACGAGCCAGGACCGACAACTCTTCGATGTGGATCGAAGTGTAGCGATCATCGGCCACGACTTTCTCGGAGATGAGGATCGAGTCTTCGTAGTTGTAGCCGTTCCAGGGCATGAAGGCGACCATCATGTTCTGACCCAGAGCCAACTCACCGATATCGGTGGAGGCGCCGTCAGCAATGACGTCACCCTTGACCAGCATATCGCCCTTCTTGACGATAGGGCGCTGGTTGATATTGGTGTTCTGGTTGCTACGGGTGTACTTGATCAGGTTGTAGATGTCTACGCCGACTTCACCTGCAATGGCCTCTGCGTCGTTGACGCGAATCACGATACGCTCAGCATCGACATAGTCGACCAAGCCACCACGAAGCGCGGTCACCACGGTGCCAGAGTCGACCGCGCAAGAGCGCTCAACTCCGGTACCAACCACAGGCTTTTCAGGGCGCAAGCAAGGCACCGCCTGGCGTTGCATGTTGGAGCCCATCAAGGCGCGGTTGGCGTCGTCATGCTCAAGGAAGGGAATCAGTGAGGCAGCGACTGAGACGATTTGCGATGGCGCAACGTCCATGTACTCCACGTTCTCAGGGCTGGTTAACTCGGACTCACCGGCTTTACGCACCGAAACCAGATCACCAATCAACTTACCCGTGCTGTCCACTTCCGAGTTCGCCTGGGCGATCACGAAACGACCTTCTTCAATTGCAGAGAGGTAATCAATCTCGGTGGTGACTTGGCGATCTGTCACTTTACGATACGGTGTTTCCAGGAAACCGTATTCGTTCAGGCGTGCATACAAGGCCAGAGAGTTGATCAGGCCGATGTTCGGGCCCTCAGGGGTCTCAATTGGGCACACACGACCGTAGTGGGTAGGATGCACGTCACGCACTTCAAAGCCAGCGCGTTCACGAGTCAAACCACCGGGGCCGAGTGCGGACACGCGACGCTTGTGGGTGATCTCTGAGAGCGGATTGGTTTGGTCCATAAACTGCGAGAGCTGGCTGGAGCCAAAGAACTCGCGAATCGCTGCACTGATCGGCTTGCTGTTGATCAGGTCATGCGGCATCAACTGCTCGGTCTCGGCTTGGCCCAGACGCTCTTTTACCGCACGCTCAACGCGCGACAAACCAGCACGGAACTGGTTCTCAGCCAATTCACCGACGCAACGTACACGACGATTACCCAGGTGATCGATGTCGTCGACTTCGCCCTTACCGTTACGCAAGTCCACCAGGATCTTGATGACGGCCAGGATGTCTTCGTTGCTGAGGGTCATTGAGCCGACCAGCTCTTCACGACCAACGCGACGGTTGAACTTCATACGACCGACTTTCGACAAGTCGTAAGTTTCTGGTGCGTAGAACAAGCGATTAAACAGCGCTTCAACCGCATCTTCGGTCGGTGGCTCGCCAGGACGCATCATGCGATAGATCGCGATACGCGCAGCCGTTTGATCGGCTGATTCGTCGACCCGCAGAGTTTGCGAGATAAAGCCACCTTGATCCAAGTCATTCGTATAGAGGGTACGAATGTCTTTGATATTGGCTTCACGCAGCTTCAGCATCGTGTCTTCAGTGATCTCGTCGTTGGCCTTGGCCACGATCTCACCCGTTTCCGGGTCGACCATGTTCACGGCAATGGTGCGGCCGAGGATGAAGTCCTCAGGCACCGAGATGCGCTTCATGTCGGCTTTTTCGAGATCGCGAATATGCTTGGCGGTGACGCGCTTGTCCTTAGGGACCAGCACGGTGCCGCTCTTATCAACGATATCGAAGCGAGCCATCTCACCTTTGAGGCGCTCAGGAACCAATTCCATTTGAGCGCCTTCACTCATCAACTGGAAATTATCAAAGACAAAGAAATGCGCCAGGATTTGCTCGGGGTTTAGGCCAATGGCCTTGAGCAAAATCGTGACCGGCATCTTACGACGACGGTCTACGCGGAAATACAAAATGTCTTTCGGGTCGAACTCATAGTCGAGCCACGAGCCGCGATAAGGAATAATCCTTGCCGAGAACAGCAACTTGCCGGAGCTATGGGTCTTGCCACGGTCATGCTCAAAGAACACGCCGGGTGAGCGGTGCAACTGAGACACGATGACGCGCTCGGTACCGTTCACGACAAAAGAGCCGGTGGTGGTCATCAATGGGATTTCGCCCATATAGACTTCTTGCTCTTTCACTTCCTTGACGGTCGGCTTGGAGGACTCTTTGTCCATGATGATCAAGCGCACACGTGCCCGCAAAGGCGCGCAGAAGGTGAGGCCACGCTGCTGACATTCTTTGACGTCAAACGCGGGTTGGCCGAGGTTGTACTCGACGAACTCTAGGCGAGCAAAACCATTATGAGAGACGATTGGGAAAATCGACAGAAAAGCGGCTTGAAGGCCTTCGTCCTGACGATTAGCAACCGAGACTCCGGTTTGTAAGAATGCATCGTAAGACTCAAGCTGAGTCGTGAGCATATAGGGCACATCCAGTACCGCTTCACGTTTCGCAAAACTCTTGCGAATACGCTTTTTCTCGGTGTAGGAATAGGTTGAAGAAGCAGATACTGCATTTAAAGCAGCGGTTGGCAAGTTTGCCATTGGCACTCCTCGTGGCGGTCAGAAGTTGAGAGAGCAAGGCTGAGGAGTAGGTCTCACTCAAGCTTGCTTTGTTAAATTCCGATCAGTTTCAAAATAACAACAAACAGGTACTTCTAGAGACGCGAGCACCCGACCAGCCACTTTGGCGCCTTTTGAGCGCCGCCGTGGTGATGGCCGGGTGGTATTGCAAAAATCGGGTCAGGTATAAATTTACTTGACTTCGACTTTCGCGCCAGCATCTTCTAGCTGCTTTCTAAGAGCAGCAGCGTCAGCCTTGCTAATGGCTTCTTTAACAGCTTTAGGTGCTCCGTCAACCAGGTCCTTAGCTTCTTTCAAGCCAAGGCCAGTTGCCGCGCGAACAACCTTAATCACTTCAACTTTCTTCTCACCAGCGGCGAGCAGATTGACGGTGAATTCAGTTTGCTCTTCGACGGCAGCAGCAGCAGGGCCAGCAGCAGCAGGACCAGCAGCGGCAACAGCAGCAGCAGCGGACACGCCGAATTTCTCTTCCATCATCTTGATGAGTTCGGACAGATCGAGGACGCTCATTGCGCCTACGGCGTCTAGAACTTCTTGTTTACCTAGGGACATTTAATTACTCCAAAATTTTCGAAAAGGGATTTTCAATCTAGTAGTCGGTACAAGCTGCAGTGCTTGAATTGGCTAAATTAAGCCGCTTCAGTCACTGCCTCAGCGGGCGCTTCGGGTGCTGAGGCAGCACCTTTCTGGTCGCGCACGGCCGCCAAAGCTCTGACGAACTTCGTAGGCACTTCGTTGAGAGTTTGAACAAACTTGGCAACAGGGGCTTGCATCGTGCCCATCAACTTGCTCAGCAATTCGTCGCGACTTGGCAATGTTGCCAAGGCCTTGATACCCGCAACATCTAAGATGCTGTTGGGTAAGGCGCCCGCTTTGATGATGAGCTTGTCACTGGTCTTTGCGAAAGTGTCGAGCACTTTCGCAGCCGATACTGGGTCGCTGGACATGCCATAGATCAACGGGCCAGACATTTTGTCGGCGAGTTGTTCGAAAGGCGTGCCAACCACTGCACGGCGCACTAAAGTGTTTTTCAACACGCGCAAATAAACCCCGGAGCCACGAGCTTGCTTACGCAATGCTGTGATTTGTCCGACTTCCAGACCACGATACTCGGCCAGCACGACAGATTGAGATTTCGCGATTTGAGCGGCGATCTCTTCAATTGCGGCGGACTTTTCTGCTCGATTAAGAGCCACGGTCTTTCTCCAAGTTAAACACCTTCGAGTCGGGATGACTCTCGAGTGCATTTCTAACACGGCGAGCACCGAGCCTTAGATCCCCTTTCAGAAATCAACGGCTTTCGGGTACGCCATCTACGCCGGTTATGTCCGCAAGCTCAACCGATTCGCCGAGCCTGTTTTCAAACTTAAGAAGCGCGTACTTGAGGTTTCAAGAGATTCTCCCCTGATTCACCAACCCCACACTCCACCTGCGGTCTTTGATAACCCGCTGTGTCCTTGTTCTTCGAAGCTCAATGACTCGCTTGCGCTCATCTACTGTCCTCTAAAACTCAGCCACAACGGCCCAAAGTTCTTTCAATAATTCTTTAACAATCCGATTTACGCTGCAGCCGTCGACAGGCTGGCGAGGTCAACCTTGACACCCACACCCATCGAACTGGACACCGCAACTTTGCGCAAGAACACACCCTTGCTGCTGGCGGGCTTCTGACGACTCAGAGCTTCCATCAAGGCTTTCAGGTTTTGCTCAAGAGCACTAGGTTGGAATGAGGCGCGACCGATGGTGGCGTGAATAATGCCGCCTTTGTCGGTGCGGTACTGAACCTGACCGGCTTTGGCGTTCTTCACCGCAGTAGCGACGTCAGCAGTGACGGTGCCTACCTTTGGATTAGGCATCAGACCACGTGGACCCAGGATTTGACCCAAGGTACCCACGATACGCATCGCATCTGGGCTGGCAATCACGACATCAAAGTTCATGACGCCGGCTTTAACTTGCTCAGCGAGATCTTCCATGCCAACGATGTCGGCACCAGCGGCACGAGCTTCATCGGCTTTCGCGCCTTGAGTAAAGACCGCAACACGTTTGGTTTTGCCGGTACCTGCAGGCATCACGACGGCGCCACGCACCAATTGGTCCGATTTTTTGGCGTCAATACCGAGTTGAACGGCGACGTCGATCGACTCATCGAACTTCGCGGTCGCGCATTGCTTGACTAGACCCAGCGCGTCGGCGATAGGATAAAGTTTTTGAGCCTCAACCTTACCTTCGTAAGTTTTTTGGCGTTTAGTGAGCTTGGCAGTCATTTATAGACCCTCCACAGTAATACCCATGCTACGAGCTGAACCGGCGATGGTGCGCACAGCGGCTTCCATATCTGCAGCGGTCAGATCAGGCATCTTGGTCTTGGCGATTTCTTCAGCTTGAGCACGAGTGATCTTGCCGACCTTGTCGGTATGAGGCTTCGGAGAGCCTTTTTCAATCTTGGCTGCTTTCTTGATCAGAATGGTCGCCGGAGGCGTCTTCATGATGAAGGTGAAGCTCTTGTCAGCGAAGGCTGTGATCACCACGGGAATCGGCAGACCGGGCTCTAGGCCTTGAGTCTGGGCGTTAAACGCCTTACAGAATTCCATAATGTTCAAACCGCGTTGACCCAAGGCTGGACCGATCGGTGGGGATGGGTTGGCTTTACCCGCTGGCACTTGCAGCTTGATGAAGCCTATGATTTTCTTTGCCATAGTGGCGACTCCTAAAATGAGTTCAAACGCGCTTTGGATGTTGAGATTTGCATCTCCCTACCTACTTGCGCTCCTCGCCGGACACGAGGGGAAAGCTTTCAACCGAGGCGTGAACCCCGCTTAAACTTTCTCTACCTGACCGAATTCAAGTTCCACTGGCGTAGCGCGACCAAAAATCGTCACGGACACACGCAAGCGGCTCTTCTCGTAGTTCACTTCTTCAACGTTGCCGTTAAAGTCAGTAAACGGACCGTCTTTCACCCGTACTAATTCGCCCACTTCAAAGAGCGTCTTAGGACGAGGCTTTTCGACACCTTCCTGCATTTGAGCAAGAATTTTTTCAACTTCTTTTTCGGAAATAGGGCTTGGGCGATTGCCTGCGCCACCGACAAAACCGGTCACTTTATTGGTGTGTTTCACCAAATGCCATGTGTCGTCATTCATTTCCATTTCAACAAGCACATAGCCTGGGAAAAAGCGACGTTCAGTAATGGCACGCTGACCATTCTTCATTTCGACCACTTCTTCGCTAGGCACAAGGATCTTGCCGAACATATTTTCCATGCCCGCACGATTGACGCGCTCTTGAATGGCGCGACCGACGCTTTTTTCCATGCCTGAATAAGCATGAACAACATACCAACGTTTGGTCACTACTTTCTCCAGCCCAAAACTAAGTCGTACAGGACCCACTCAAGGGTTTTATCGACCACCCACAAGAAAATGGCCATCACCAACACAAAGGCGAATACGGCCAAGGTCATTTGGATGGTTTCTTTGCGAGAGGGCCACACCACGCGCTTGGCTTCGGACCAAGAATCTTTCAGAAAGGCAAAGAATTGCTGCCCTGGCTGAGAGAACCAGGCGATGACGACGCCGACAACTAGCCCGCCCAATACTGAGCCTACCCGAGCGATCATGGGTTGATTGGCCAGCATGTAAAAGCCGACCAGACCCGCGATCACCGCAGCCACGGCCAAAGCAATCTTGGCCTTATCGGCGGGACTGCTTAGCGTTTCGATATTGGTGTTTGTGGTGGACATCTTGCCGTTTGCTTATTGCGTAAATTTCGTATCGATACAGTATCAAGTGAAGCTGCTATTGAGCCGTGGGCAGTTCGACAACAAGGGCTGGTGAGCGGTGGCAGGGGCGGAGGGAATCGAACCCCCAACCTACGGTTTTGGAGACCGTCGCTCTGCCAATTGAGCTACGCCCCTCCGGGCCTCACAAGCTTTCTCGTTACGTACTGCGTTTCTTACCTACTGCATCCTTCAAAACTACAAAACGGTCTGGTTCGATGAAAACAAGACCTTTTTGTTCAATCAATTACTCGGAGATCTTGGCAACAACACCGGCGCCGACGGTACGGCCACCTTCACGAATCGCAAAGCGCAAGCCCTGCTCCATCGCGATCGGGTTGATCAG
>JANLRI010000438.1:0-1828 GCA_031361565.1 Betaproteobacteria bacterium
CGAAGTCGTCACCACCTTGCTGCTCAATTTTATTGTGTTGCTGTTTGTCTCCGCCATGTTGGATGGCCCGATGAAAGACCCGGCAGGCATGGGCTGGCCACAGTCCGTGGCGCTTAAGGGCGAGTTGGAGTTCAGTAAGCTCTTGGAAAAAACTCGCCTGCACACGGGCTTGTTGTGGGCACTAGGCGCGGTCGTAATCGTGAGCATTATGAATCGCTTCACACGTCTCGGATTGCAAATGCGTTCGGTCGGCTCGAACGCGGCAGCTTCTGGGTTTTTAGGTTTGCCAGTGAATGCCGTGGTGATAAAAACGGCGCTAATTTCGGGTGCACTGGCGGGTCTCGCCGGTGTCTCGGAAGTGGCCGGGCGTACCAGCTATGTCACTCTCGACATGTCTCCCGGCTATGGTTACACCGGTATAGTGATTGCCATGTTGGCTGGACTTTCACCGCTCGGCGTGGTCTTGGCATCGGTGTTCGTGGCGGGCATGTTGGTAGGCGCCGACGCCATGAGCCGCGTCGTGTCTGTGCCAACCTATATTGCCGATGTCATTGTTGCGGTTTCACTCATTGCCATGTTGGTGGCCGCCATGCTGACTCAATTCAAGATTCAATGGACTTTTTCAAAGAAATCGCTGAGCTAATATTCAGTGTCCCATTTTGGATGGCGGTGCTGCGCATTGCCACGCCTCTGATTTTGGGAACACTGGGTGTGCTCCTATGCGAGCGCGCCGGGGTCCTGAACCTAGGTATTGAGGGCATCATGGTCGCCGGTGCTTTTTGTGGATGGCTGGCCGTGTACTCAGGTTTGGGCTTATGGTGGGGCATTGTGGTGGCGGCCATGGTTGGCGCACTACTTGGTCTACTGCATGCTTTTTTAACCGTGCAACTCGCCTTGTCTCAGCATGTCTCAGGGCTGGGACTCACCCTATTCGCAACCAGTATGACCTACTATGGTTATCGGGTCAGCTTTCCCAAGGTGACCGAGCCGCCCACCATTCAGCCTTTCGCCGAGATGCATGGCTTTTGGGATAGCATCCCAGTGATCGGTCCAGTATTGGGTGCTCAGACTCCACTGACGATCTTGGCCTTGGTGATGGTGCCGGTCATTGCCTGGGTGCTCTACCGCACTCCCATCGGACTTGCTATTCGTATGGTGGGTGAAAATCCCGCTGCCGCCGAAAGTGCAGGCCTGAGTGTGAGCGCCGTGCGTACCGGTGCCATCATGGCGGGCTCGGCCTTAATGGGTGTGGCGGGAGCCTTCCTGACCACTGCCGCCTTTAATGCCTTCTTCTTCAATATGATCAATGGGCGTGGATGGATCTGTGTCGCGCTCGTGGTGTTCGCTTCGTGGCGCCCAGGCAAGGCCTTGCTCGGGGCGATACTTTTTGCGCTTTTCGACGCCTTGCAGCTTCGCTTGCAACAGTCCTCAAGCGGCCTTTTGCCGTACCAGGTTTACTTGATGTTGCCTTTCATCTTTTCGATTCTTGCCTTGGTCGTGATGTCCAGAAAGGCCGCTTACCCCCAGGCTTTGATGAAGCCCTATATCAAAGGTGAGCGCTAGAGGCCTGATGGCGTGGGATCAGGCCGACGTGGCCGCCAGCGACGCGATGGCCCTCCGAGCGGGTGTCAGCATCGAGAACTTCTCAAACCCATTGACGTTACGGGTGCCCACCATGATTGCGCGAACAAGATGACTGAGCCAATCAGCAGTGCATTTTGTTCAGAGTGGAGTAGTCCGTAGAGTCCGCCAAAAGAGAGGCTGAGTTGCCCGCCAATTATGGCTGCGGCTCGCCAGCCCTTGAGCACAAAGCGGCTGTAGTACGTGG
>JANLRI010000439.1:0-2716 GCA_031361565.1 Betaproteobacteria bacterium
TTTGTCGTGAGTGGTTTTGAACTCAGGCATTCTGGCCGGTTTTTAGGCGACCAGGATGCCCACCCTCAGGATCACGATGCGTCAGATTCGACAATGCCTTCGTCTGCACTATGAAGCGCAACTCAGTTATTCCCAGATCGCTCTGGCCACCGGCGTGGCCAAGACCACGGTGGGCAAGTTCATTCTTTTGGCCTGAGCCGCGGGTGTCGATTGGGCACTCGCGCAGACCCTGAGCGATGAGCAGATTGAGGCGCGGCTGTACAAACCGCCGGTGCCTCGGTCCAGCCGCCAGCTTGAGCCCGACTTCGCTTGGATTCACCAGGAGATGAAGCTGCCCGGGGTCACCTTGATGCTGCTCTGGGAGGAGTATCAGAAGAGCTCTGAGCTGGCTTATAAATACACCAGCTTTTGCGTGAAGTATCGCGAGTGGACACTGTCGCTTAAGCGCTCGATGCGTCAGATTCATGTGGCCGGTGAGCGCTTGTTTGTGGACTACGCAGGCCAGACCATGCCGATCATTGATCCGGTCACCGGCGAGATTCAGCGGGCTCAGATCTTCGTGGCGGTGCTGGGAGCCTCTAATTACACCTACGCCTGTGCCACGCTCACCCAAACGGCGGCCGATTGGGTCGGCTCAATCATGAACGCCCTGGAGTTTATCGGCGGCGTGCCTAAGCTGATCGTGCCCGATCAACCCCGGGCGCTCATTGCTCGGCCGGACCGCTACGAGCCCGAAGTCAATCGACTGGTGGAAGAGTTCAGTGATCATTACGGGGTCACGGTCTTGCCCGCACGACCGGCGCACCCTCGAGATAAGCCCAAGGTCGAAGTCGGCGTTCAAGTGGTCGAGCGCTGGATTCTGGCGCGGCTGCGCCATCGGCGCATGTTTAGCCTGGCCGAGTTGAATGCCGCCATCGCCGAGCTTCTGGTGGATCTGAACTCCCGAGCATTCAAGAAGTTGCCGGGCTGTAGAAGCAGCGCCTTCGAGGCGCTGGATCGGCCTATTCTGCAACCGCTGCCCATCACTAGAATGCCCATCGCCCAGTTCAAGCGCGCCCGGGTCAACATCGATTACCACGTCGAACTCGATGGCCACTATTACAGTGTGCCTCACCGCTTGGTGCGTGCAGAAGTCGAACTACGCATTACCGCGACCATGGTGGAAGTGTTGGCCGCTCGCCGCCGAGTGGCGATTCATGCCTACAGCGCCAAGCGGGGTGACTTCACCACCCTTGGCGACCATATGCCCGCCTCCCACCGGGCTCACCGCGACTGGACGCCCGCCAAGCTAATCGCCTGGGGCGAGAGAATCGACATGGCCTGCGCCACGGTGGTTCGTTGGCAAATGGAGCATCGTCGCCACCCCGAGCAAGGCTACCGTTCCTGCCTCGGCTTACTCAGCCTTAGCCGCCAATACGGACACCCACGATTGGAAGCGGCCTGTGTTCGAGCCTTGGCGATTCGCTCGCTCACCTACCGAAGTATCCACTCGATTCTGAAGGCGGGTTTAGATCGGCAAACCGACGCAACGTCATCGCCGTCGTCTGCCATGCCCGAGCACGCCAATGTGCGTGGCCCCAGTTATTACCACTGACCTACCCACTGCCGAGTCACAACCCTAAGGAGAATTGCATTGCTCAACGAACACACCCTCGACCAACTGCGCAGCTTGCGCTTGGACGGTCTCATCCAAGCCTTGACCGACCAGACCACGATCCCAGCGGTGGCCACCATGACCTTCCAGGAGCGGCTCGCCTTACTGGTGCAACGCGAAGTCGATTGGCGCGACGGCAAGCGCTTGACCAGGCTTCTGAAGGCCGCCAAGCTCAAGTCCTCCAGCGCCTGCGTTGAGGACATCGATTGGCGCGCTTCGCGCGGCCTGGATCGTAATCTGGTCAACCAACTCACCTCGAGCGACTGGTTACGACACGCACAGAATGTACTGATCACCGGCTCCACCGGTGTGGGCAAGACTTGGCTGGCCTGCGCCCTGGCTCAACAAGCCGCAAGATCCGGGTTCACCGTTCTTTATGTTCGTGCCCCACGCCTGCTCGAAGAACTGAGAGTCGCCCACGGTGACGGCAGCTTCAGCCGACGATTGATTCAACTGGCACGCATCGATCTGTTGGCCATCGACGACTTCGCCATTGCGCCCATCACCGCTCCTGAACGTAACGACCTATTAGAACTTCTCGATGATCGGGTAGGTACCAAGGCCACCCTCATCACTAGCCAATTACCGGTAAGCTCCTGGCACGAATGGCTCGATGACCCAACTCTTGCCGACGCTATCCTGGACCGCATTGTTCATGCCGCCCACAAGATCGCGCTCAAGGGCGAATCCATGCGACGCAAGCAGCCTAAACCATGATCGCCAACACCCATTTCAGCGGGATCGCGGACGATTCGGCTATCATTAACCTCTTCACTCACGGCTAACTCAGATCGTCCGCGATCAGACTGAAACGCCGTCTATGATCACGCTGTTCTCAGCGTCCGCGATCACTGAAATACGCAGCAACCCTTCAAACCACTTGCTGACTTCGACTGGGCCTGGCCCGCTCACTGTGATCGCGAGACGCTTGAAGAACTGATGCGACTCTCCTTCATGGCGGACGCCACCAACGTCATGCTGGTCGGCACCAATGGCCTAGGCAAGACCATGCTGGCCTGCAATCTAGCCCATCAAGCCTTGCTGCAAGGCCATACCGTACTC
>JANLRI010000056.1:0-12130 GCA_031361565.1 Betaproteobacteria bacterium
CGAGATCAATCTTTGGAAAAACAGCCCATTCCTTTGGAACGTCTTCGCAGCCATAGTTCGGCTCTAGTTCCCCCGAAGCGCCATAAACTGGCACCCCACAGGACAGTGAGCCCTGCTGGATTCTTGCTTTGATCAGACTCAGTACAGACGACTCGGTTTGTCCGAACGCTTTCCATCGAGTAAGTAGCACTGACCAAGTAATCCAGCGCCCACTAGACGGCGAGTAATCTTGAACCTCAGTACTGTCAAACATAATGTAGGGAGTGGCGGCTAGCGGATCACCTGAGCCACCCTGATCATTCGAGCATTGCTTAAAAAAGTACTTCTCCATTTCGCAATCATTCGAATAGCAATAAGCCTGTAGGCCGTCAGCCTTTGGACTGACCCATGCGTAAAAAAGCAGCTCTCTCGCCTCGAAATCTTCAAACTTTTTTTTGCATACTGATAAGGCTTGGTTAAACGTGATTAGCATCGGACCCTCGACGAGATGCCCCTATCAATTATTGGATGCCACGCCAGCCCGGTAGGGTTCCGAGTTTTCGCCCCGTCGGGCTAGGCGCGGCAAAACTTTTCGACGATCAGTTGCCTGGTATTGGCTCAATGTTCAATCGCAGGCCAACCGCACTCAAAATCTTAGTGAGTGTGTCAATCGTCGGGTTGCCGTTCTCGCTCAACACCTTGAAGAGCGTCTTGTCGCCTACGTCGGCGCGCTTGGCTACAGTCGCCATGCCGTGCGCTTTGGCGACTTGTCGAAGGGCAAGTAAAAGCGTGGGTTGGTCTTGCAATTCGATAACAGCGCCAAGATAGGCCGCCGCTTCCTCAGGATCCTTGAGGGAATCGACAAGCCAATCTTCATAACTTCCGTCTCGTGCGGGATTGTTGGCGGTGGGGCTGCGTTTGGGTTTTGCTTGGCTCATGGTTTATCTCGCTTTTTCCAGTCTTCAAGGTACTTGATCGCTTGATCGATTTCTTTATCCTGATCGGATTTGTCGCTTCCCGAGAGCATCAAGACCAGGACATCACCTTGGCGGCTTAAATAGAGACGATAGCCAGGTCCGAAATGAATCCTTAGTTCTTGAACGCCACCCCTTAGGACTTTGCAGTCACCAAAATTGCCCGTTGCAAGCCTAGCAATTCTTGCCTTGATCACTGCCCGAGTCTTCTTATCTTTAAGGCCTTCGATCCAATTTAGAATTGGCCGCGAACCTCCGGCATCCTCGTAGTACCTAATTTCAATCATGGTATCGTAAAGTATACTTGACGTTATGGCAAGGGGAAATTGACTTAGGATGCGGTTCGTACAATCAAGGCTGTCCCAACTTATGGCGAGCCGATGAGACTCCCCGCGAAAATGCCCCTGCGTTTCCAATTCGTTCGCGTCGGTCTTGCCATCGGTGGAGGTAGCCCATAGCCACGTGTTGATGCTCCCGCGCTTGTTCGCTATTGGCATCTTCCATTAACAATAGCCGAGTCAAGGCTTCATCGATTTCAGTGCTAACCCGAATAAAAAGACGCTTCACATCGCTCAGAGAGCTTGCTAGCTTTACTGCTTCGGGGTGATCAAACTGCGCCGCCCAAGCAGCGAGATTGTCAACTAGCTGTCGCGCCTCCGTGTTGGTTAGTCGCTCACCCAACCGTTCTTGAGAGTTTACAAACCGGTTGATGGTGGTCATCGAATCGTTCGCCATGTTTTACCTCTACCATTAAAAAATATCGACCCTAGATTTTGAAAATTTCAAGGCCAGCATGCATGCGTTCCCAATTGAAGTCGGCTTGAGAGCAGAGCCGTCGTTAGCTCACGGCCTTTAAGGTGATTGTCGTGTCATCAGCGACAAAATTCACGCAGCCTTGCGCGAGAATCCATGCTTCTATTTTTTCGTGATGTACCCGAAGAAGATCAAGCGGCCTCATCGCGTAATGCTTTTCAACGGTCGCACTTGGCTTGTGCCCCTGAATTTGAGCCACGATACCAGTGGGCACCTCTAGCCATTCCGTCAAGCTCTTAAATGACCGGCGAAGCCCGTGCAGGCTGACCTCTACACCGGCGGCAATGCACGCGGTGCGGTGCGCAATCCTCGGCTCCATCAACCGCCCGTTGGCACTTGTCGGACTTGAAAATACCCATTCGTTGCGGCGAGGTAAGTGGCTAATCAAGTAGCTCACATAGGGTGTTAAAGGAATCGACCGCTCTCCATCGACCTTGTCACGAATGCTCATTCCTCGCCATTGCAGGTTCACGTCAGACCACTTCAAACCCGCTAGTTCCTCGCGTCGCGCACCTGTCAGAAGCAAGGCTTGAAGGAATGCTGAGATCGTTCGATTTTCGATCTTTTGAACATGGGTAAACCACGCTGATAGCTGTTCGCGCTGAAGGTAGTCACTTTTTGGCTTGGCCACACCCACGGCCTCGCGAGTTTTTTTGCCGCTTGCCGCCGATACCACGACCACGTCAGCAAAACTTGCTTCGCTCGAGCACCATCTAAAAAACGCACGCAGAATTCGCAGGGCGAGACGCGCTCGGGTGGGTCGGGTCAGCGCTTCTTTGTTAGCCCAGGTCTGCACTGCTTTGTCCGTCACATCCGAGAGCTTCATAGGGAGAAATTGGGCAAGTGGTCCCGGTATGGTTAACACGCCCTTGAGTCGCTTTCGATCATGGCCGCCTTCGTGCACTAGAGATTCATGGTCGCGCAGGTGGAGCGCGCTCCAAAAAGGTTTGCGTTCAGCGACGTAGGCATTCCAAGCCTCGCCGAAAGTAACTGCACGCCGGGTCGCCCTTTCTGCGATCTGCGCGACTTCGAGCTTTCGCAAGGCCTTTGCATCTCGGTCTTGTTGGTCGAGTTCCCGAGGGTCTAGGTTCTGATTGATCTTCACTTTGAGGCTATCGGCCTCATTTCGTGCGAGTTCGATGGTCCAGGATCGAACATCGCCAATCGTGCGCCGGATAGTTTGCCGATTGAGCTTCGATTCGAATACGAAAGACTTCGCCCCATTGGCGGTTACTCGAACTCTCAGGCCGGGTGACTTGCTATCCCGGAGGAACGCTTGAGCCTTGCCTGGTGGGCAGGTTAAACGCTCGATCATGCCCGCCGTGAGTTCGGCGCTAAGCCCAAGGTCCAAGGGTAAATTGCTTCGCGGTCTGGCCATGATTTCGCCTTGATTGGGTTCCATGTAGCCACCATGTAGCCACTTTTACCCGATTTTGATCAACTCCGATCAACGATTGCTGGTTGAATGAACAGTGCCATAAAACCGTAAGTTGTTGATTTATATAGATTGTATCTACAGTTCGGAATATAGGCAAATAACATTATTCAAGGACTCATAATCCTTTGGTCGTAGGTTCAAGTCCTACACGGCCCACCAGCATATATGCTCTTCTAAGGAGAAGCGTACACTAACATTATGGCTTTTTGACTCAGTAGTTTTTAGAAAGTTCCGTAAATATTTGGAATGCTCTTGTCTTTGCGAGGTCAGGCCATAAGTCGAGCTTTGTAGCAACGACTTTTACCCACTTCTTAAGTTGGTCGTCAATTCGCTTTCGTAGAAAACATTTGCGGCAATCCCGTGTCTTCGGACCTGGATTGGTTTTTCGTCAACACGGTTTTTGCGAGAACGATCAAGCTTCCCATGAGCGGCAACAGTGCCTGCTCATTACTTTGAATGGTTCCATTCAAACCCACATTTGTGCTAAGTAGGGATTATTGAAGGACGAGTACCATGAGCCGACTAACCATTGACATCACCGAGCAGCAACACCAAAGCATCAAAGCGATGGCCGCCATCCAGGGCGAGTCCATCAAGGCGTACGCGATTGAACGCTTGTTTGCAGCGCCCTCCGAGGAAATGCGTGTGCTTGGTGAACTCAAAGCGCTCCTTGAGGAACGCCTGCAACAAAGCGCGCGGGGTGAGGTTGTGTCGCTTAGCCTTACCGAAATCTCCGAAGAGGCGATGACGCTTGGCGACCAAGCTTGAGGCGTGTCTATGTGGTCAACAGGGGCACCGCAGCCGACCTTCGCGAGATCACCAAATACACTGTCAAGACTTGGGGTGAAGCACGATGCCGAACCTACATCGCCGCGCAAGAAAAGAGTGCCCAGGCCGAGGCGAACGGCAAGGGGATCTTCAAAGACATGAGTTGGCTGATCCCGGGATCTGCGCATGGTCACGAGTGGCAGACGCTACATCTTCTGCATGCCACGAGCGGGCAAGCCCGCGCTGATCCTCGCCATTTTGCATGACCAAATCGATCTGATGGAACGGCTCAAAGAACGCCTGCGCTAGGGCTTGGACTCCTAGTCTCCTGGTCTACCAGGGGGTCCGATTGGACACCAGCCTGATTGAACCCTGGCACGAGGCTTAGCAGGGAGCATGTCTGAAGCGGATCCTTCATATCGCGATTGGCATGCGTTGCGAGTGTTCTTAGACCAGTACTAAAGAAAATGTTTATGATCATTAATGTGAAACGAGGCCTATTTTTATTGGGTTGAATTAAAGCCGAGAGCACGGTGCAGACGGGCAAGTGGTAACACATCGCGCCGATCGGTCTTGACCCGATCACCCGCTTATCCGGGAATCAAAGACGGTGCTACCACTTGGCAGTCCAACCCAAGCCCACTGAGTTGCCGATGAATACCGTAACCACACGGCCCTGCTTCATAGCAAAACGACAGTTGAGCGCCCGCCTTTCTGAGCTGGTTGACCAGCTTCTGAATGGCCTCGGGAGTGTTGACGATCTTGCCGAAGAAGCGCACCTCGCCTCCATCTCCTTCGGCAACCGCGACCGCGATGGTTTCGTTGTGCACATCAAGACCTAAGTATTTGCTAAATTGCTCCATGACCTGCCTCCTCAATGGCGGCTCTGCGCCTAAGGTTGAACAAACCTCAAGCTTAATCCGCGTTGCTTGAGGTTGGTCGGTCAATACATGATGTCTAAGCCCGCTTTTCTTCGCTGCTTCGGTTGAGGTGTACCATGCGCGCTGTGCGGAACGTCGTTCCGTGTTTCATGTGGAAATTCAAATGCTCAAAAAAATTATTGCTGCCTTGTGCATGCTCGTCGCCGCGCAGTTTGCGGTTCACTCTAGTTTTGCCGCCGTTGAAGTCAACGGTGCAGATAAAGCGGCCTTGACGGGCGTGAAAGACATCGGCCCAAAAGTTGCCGATGCCATCATTGCGGAACGTACCAAGAATGGCAAGTTCAAGAGCTGGGAAGACCTAATTACCCGCGTGCGTGGTGTTGGCCCGAAGAATTCGGACAAGATGTCTGCTGCGGGTCTGACCGTAGAAGGCGCAGCTAAACCTGCGATGGCTAAAAAAGCCGACGCTAAGGCGAAGCCTGCTGACAAAGCAGCCGACAAGCCTGTGGCTGACAAAGGCAAAGACGCTAAGCCAGCGACTGCCGCCAAAGATGCTAAAGAAGGCAAGCCTACAGCTGATGCTGGCAAACCCGCCGCTGATGCAAGTAAGGACGCAAAGAAAGAAGAGCCAAAGAAGTAATTTGGCAGGACTGATAAAAAAAGGGGCTTTGCGCCCCTTTTTTTATATCAAAGAAAAACCCTCACTATTTTCACAACGAGGGTTTGAGTAGCTTTTAGTTACTATCTTTGGCTAGGATTACGCCTGACGCAGTTTCTCAGGAGTCATAGGCAGGTTACGAATGCGCTTGCCCAGCAACCTCGATACAGCATGAGCAAGAGCAGCCGCTGAAACCGCAGTTCCAGGCTCACCAACCACCAGGTTTATCACTGCTCTTGATCAACACGGTGTCAATCACCGACGCTTCATTCATACGCATTGCGTTTTGCGGAACCATCCATGCAAAGCCGTAAGCGGGGTGCCATACTTACTCAACCATTCACGAGAGGGCGCATATGGCGGGCATCAAACGAATCGATCACGTCGCCATCGCTGTGCGCGACGTCGAGCAAGCGGTGACTCAATATATTGGGCTGCTCAATGCCGTACATATTCGCACCGAGACACTGCGTGAGAAGGCAGGTGTAGTTAAGGTTGCCTATATGCAAATCGGTGAAAACATCTTGTCGTTGGTTCAATCGATGGAGCCCGATGGGTTTATTAACCAGCATATCGCCAAACACGGCGAGGGGCTTCATCATATGGGCCTCGAGGTCGAAAATCTTGAGGCCTTTGTGAACCAGGTCGAAGAGCGAGGCTACAAAATCCCGCTACGCGACGAGTTCAGTAACCGTAGTGAAGTGGTGTTGCGTCCCAAGGATGCGGCTGGGGTTGTGCTGCAAATTTTGCAATGGAAAGGCGGTAGTGACGCCACAGTTGAGGACCGGATTGAACGCATTCGGCGCTTACAGGATCAGCCTGTAGAAAATCACCCCGCGCTAAATCAGCCCGCACTAAATCAGCCAGAATAGTCTGCGGGTCCGCGCCTAGTGAACAGGGATTAGCATGACTACGCGGCAACTGACCTCTAGCCATTGGGGTGTTTACGAAGTGGAGCGCAAGCACGGGATTGCGCTTGGCTTAAAGGGACTCGCGGAAGATCCTGACCCTTCTCCCATCGGTCTGGCCATGTGGGAGGCCTATCGTTCACCGCTGCGTATTCAGCGACCCGCCATCCGTAAAAGTTGGTTGCAAAAAGGCGCAGGCGCGCACCCTGAGTTGCGTGGATGCGAGCCCTTCATCCAGGTACCTTGGGACGAAGCCTTGGATCTGCTCGCGAGCGAGCTTCAAAGGGTTCGTGAGCAGCATGGCAACGAGAGCATTTTTGGCGGCTCTTATGGCTGGTCCAGCGCCGGGCGTTTTCACCATGCGCAAAGCCAGGTGCATCGCTTTCTGAATGCCATCGGTGGCTATGTGCGTAGCGTTGACAGCTACAGCTTGGGGGCCGCAAGAGTACTGATGCCGCATATCGTTGCCCCCATGGATGAGCTGATGGCCATTCATCACAGTTGGGAGGTATTGCAGGCCCACACCGGCTTACTGGTGTCCTTCGGGGGTATCCCGGCCAAGAACGGGCAAGTGAGCCCTGGTGGCTCGTCAGAGCACCGCATTCGTTCAGGCCTTGCCAAGCTTGCGGCCTCGGGTTGCAGATTGGTCAACTTTAGTCCGGTACGGGATAACTTCGACGCACCTGAGGGTGCGGTGGAATGGATTCCGATTCGCCCCAACACCGATAGCGCAGCCATGTTGGCGCTATCTTGCGAAATTATCCGTGCAGGTGCGCATGACCGCGCTTTTCTTGCGCGCTATTGCACTGGTTTTGAGGTTTGGGAGAGTTACTTATTGGGTCGAAGTGACGGTGTATTGAAGGGCGCCGATTGGGCATCCAAGATCACCGGTGTTCCGGCAGCTCGACTACAGCAACTTGCAAAAGACTTGGTCAGCGCGCGATCAATCGTGAACATGGCTTGGTCCTTGCAGCGAGCAGATCACGGCGAGCAACCCTGCTGGGCACTGGTCGGGCTGGCGGCGGTGATTGGACAGATCGGCCTGCCCGGTGGCGGCTTTGGTATGGGCTATGGCCCGGTCAATGCCATTGGCAGCCCTCACCAACGCGTCTCCAGCCCAACCCTGCCGCAAGGCAAAAACAAGGTCGCCGCATTTATTCCCGTAGCCCGAATTGCCGACATGCTGCTTCATCCCGGTGAGCCCTTTGAATACAACGGTGGTCACTACCACTATGCCGACATCGACCTGATTTACTGGGCTGGGGGCAATCCCTTTCATCATCATCAAGACCTTAACCGGCTCGCCTTGGCTTGGCGCAAACCCTCCACTATTGTGGTGCATGAGCAGTTCTGGAATGCCCATGCCAAGATGGCGGATATTGTTCTTCCGGCCACTAGTACCTTGGAGCGCGACGATATCGGTGCATCAAGCGGTGAGCCGCTTTGGGTGGCGATGAAAGCAGCCATGGCCGCACCGGGACAGGCGCGTGATGATTACGCCATCTTCTCGGCCTTGGCTGAGCGACTGGGCGCTAGCGCTGTGTTCACCGAAGGGCGTTCGGCAGGGCAATGGATTCGACACTTGTACGATGAAGCCCTGCCTCGAGCGCATGCTGCGGGTATTCATGCACCGGACTTCGATTCGTTTTGGACTCAGGGCGAATATCGCCTTCCGCATTCAAGTAAGCCGGTCGTAATGTTTGAGGGCTTCCGCGCAGACCCTACCGCCAACAAGCTGAATACACCCAGTGGCCGAATCGAAATATTTTCGAAGACGGTGGCCAGCTTTGGCTATGCCGAGTGCCCTGGCTATCCGATCTGGGCCGCGCCCGCGGAATGGCTCGGCGCACCAGGCAGTACTGCCACAGGTTTGCATTTAATCTCAGATCAGCCGCGCACCAAGCTTCATAGCCAACTCGATCACTCCGAGCACAGTCGTGCCGCCAAAATCGCCGAGCGTGAAGCTCTGGTGATTCATCCCAATGACGCGAGCGCCAGGTCGATTAAAGAGGGCGACATCGTGCGCGTACACAACGCACGCGGCACCTGCCTGGCCGGTGCCGTGGTGAGCGACACGGTGATGCGCGGTGTGGTGCGTATGTCCACCGGTGCCTGGTGGGATCCGATTGTCGCTGGCAACAAGGAGGCTCTGGACAAACACGGCAACGCTAACGTGCTCACACGCGACGTTGGCGCGTCTCGGCTCTCACAGGGATGCGCCGCACAAACCTGCATCGTGCAGGTTGAGCCTTTTACAGGCCCGATTCCCGCTATGACCGCCTATCAGTTACCCACGTTTGAGGATGCCTTGGTCGATCAAGGAGTGGAGCTCAAGGCCAGGGGGCTCCACGCACAGGGACTCAGGGCGACCGAGCCCAAGTAAGCGAGCATGATGGGGGTGCGTCTTAAAACTTGGACTGGTTTATGCCGCACCCCCTAACGACAATGCTGGACGATTGTTATATCAGGCCTTCTGCCTTCATCGCGGCCTGTACCGCCGGGCGTGCCGCCATGCGCGCGCGAAATGCACCGAGATTTGCAAGCCCCGAAATATCGACATTGGTGGGCTTGGTCCAATTGCTCACTGTAAACAAGTAAGGATCGGCGACGCTGAAGCTGTCACCCATCAGATACTGCTTGCCAGCAAGCTCAGAATCCACCCAGGCAAGACGTTGCAGCAGACGATCCTTCGCGATCACCTTGTACGCGTCGGGTGTGGCCGGATTGAACAAAGGCGAGAAGCCCTTGTGCACTTCAGTGCCAATAAAGGTTAACCACTCCTGAAGCTTGTAACGCGCCATGGTGCCATTTGCGGGTGCCAGTTTTTTATCGGGTACTTGATCGGCGATGTATTGAACAATCGCCGGGCCTTCGCGCAGGCGGGTGCCGTCGTCAAGCTCCAACAGGGGTACATAACCGAGAGGATTAATTGTGTAGTAGTCCGTGCCATCGGGTAGCTGATGTGTCTTGGTCGGCGCGGCAATGGCTTCAAACTTCAGCCCCGATTCATGTAGCGTGATATGGGGCGACAGCGAACAAGCTCCAGGGGAGTAATACAGTTTCATCATAAGTCCTTCGTTGGGCAGTAGGAAAACGGCTACGAGACCGCTTGAATTTCAGTTTGATTTTTTAAATCGGCGACGTCAATTTCGACAGGAGATGCTCGCGCATCATCGCAGCATCTTACGCCAAGTAGCTTTGAATACTGCGCAGAAGTTAGTAGTGCGAAAGGTATAAGACTCATACATCGAGTTCGGTAAGGTTTTGCTTCAATGTCGTTGAGAATTTTATTGGCTAGTTGCAACCTAGGTTAGGCCAAATCGCGGCGACTGCTCCACATGGTCAGCACATCACTCTTGTTCGGCGTTAACTCTATGGGCTATACACAAGACTTCCCAAGGCAAAATATCCGCCTCATCGTGCGTTTCACCGCAAGCTCTGCTACCGATTTGGATGCCTGCGACATCGCACAGCGACTCAATGGTTAAAGGATTTTAACTCGGGCTTACGGGCAGGGGACATACTGCATGCCGCTGTTTGCAAACTCAATGACATGACTTTGGCCACGACTGATCGCCAATGCATACGAGCGGTCAAAAGACTTCAGGTGGAGTGCCAAGCGTTTTAGCATGCCCGGCCTGGAGTCATAAATCTGTGCGCTTACGCACGGAAGAGGGGCGCGTCGATGTGATTTACTAAGAGCGGTGAGATTTACGGAAAGGGATGATCATGCCTTCTACCGAATGGAGCGCGAAGCGCAAGCGTCAGTACCAGCACATTAAAGACAGCGTGTTAGCTCGAGGCGAGAGTGCACGACTGGCTGAAGAAATCGCCGCCCGCACGGTCAATAAAGAGCGTGCTCAACATGGTGAGTCGGAGACCGCAAGCCTGTCATCAATCAACGACATATCGGCAAGTCGGCGAGGCGGACTCAGGTCGCATCAAGGTGCTAGTGGCCGTACCGTGGTGCAACTTCGTAACGAAGCAAAGCAGCGAGGAATCAAAGGCCGGTCCCTCATGAGCAAAGCACAGTTGGAGAGCGCTCTCAAGCAATGAAGCTGAAGATTAAGCCAAGCCATTTGAGTACCGACAGCGATGCGACTGACTGCCGAACGATAATGGTTTTGAAACTAATGCAAGAGGAAGTAAACATGACGATCACAGGAAGTTGCCACTGCGGTAAGTCTGCTTTTCGGATCGACGGGGAAATTCCGGAGGAATTGACGCGCTGTACTTGTTCATTTTGTTCCAAACGCGGTGCGTTGTGGGCTTACTACCCACCGAATCAGTTTCATTTGACCAGCTCAGCGACCGCAGATGCGACCTATCTTTGGAACACGAAGCTGGTGGCTCACCATTTCTGCCCCGGCTGCGGGTGCGGGACATTTTCTGATAGCCCGGCATTCGGCTTAGACGGAAGCTGGGATAAACACACTCGCCGTATCGGTGTTAACGCACGTTTATTCGACGGCTTCGATGCGGCTGGCATGCCCGTCATGATGATCGACGGTAAAAACCTATGGTAGAGGTAAGCGTTGAATAACCCCGAGCGGACCGTCCGAATGAGGATTACCATTGGGGGCTCTGACGGCCTCAATCCGGTCGGGGTGGCGATGGTATCGGCGCGATCAATCCGTGTTCGTGATTTCGGGTAAAGTAGCTGAAACAAATTTTGGAAACCGGTTTCAATGGCTATTCGAGTTGCCCTACATCACACCACGACGTATCGATATAGTCGACCCGTTGAGTTGTCACCTCATCAGGTGCGACTGCGTCCGGCTGCCCATTCTCGTACGCCGATTCTCTCGTACTCACTCACCGTAGAGCCGACCAAGCATTTCATCAATTGGCAACAGGACCCTTATGGAAACTACATCGGTCGTTTCGTATTTCCGGAGCCAACCCAATTACTAAGCTTTACAGTCGACCTCGTGGCCGACTTAACGGTGATCAATCCTTTCGACTTTTTTGTCGAGAAAGACGCCGAACATTTTCCTTTCAAATATGACTCGCAACTTGGTATAGAGCTCGCGCCGTATTTGCAGATAGAACCCGCTGAAGCGCTCTTGACGGACTGGCTTGCGCGGTTCAGGTCGGATCTCGCGCAAGTGCCGATGGTCACGACCGATTTTTTAGTGATGATCAATCAGCGTTTACAGGCCGACATTGGCTACCTGGTGCGCATGGAACCTGGAGTGCAAACACCACAGCAAACTCTTCGGTTGCGATGCGGTTCGTGCCGCGACACCAGTTGGCTCTTGGTCCAGATACTTCGCCATCTTGGGTTGGCGGCTCGATTCGTATCCGGCTACTTGATTCAATTGGTGGCCGATCAAAAGGCGCTTGATGGGCCCTCAGGCACCGAGCGCGATTTTACCGATCTTCATGCCTGGGCCGAGGTCTATATTCCTGGGGCGGGATGGGTGGGCCTGGACCCGACCTCAGGGCTGCTGGTGGGTGAAGGACATATTCCCCTGGCCTGCACCGCGCTGCCTTCCTCGGCAGCTCCGGTCACAGGGTTGGCTGGCTTTGCGAATGTGGAGTTTAGTCATGAAATGACGGTCACGCGAATTCACGAAGACCCTCGTGTCACCAAGCCATATTCCGAATCCGCTTGGGCCCAAATCGATGCCCTAGGCCATCAAGTCGACGCCGTTTTGCAAGCGAGCGACGTACGCCTAACCCAGGGTGGAGAGCCGACCTTCGTGTCC
>JANLRI010000552.1:0-6196 GCA_031361565.1 Betaproteobacteria bacterium
GTCGCCGCGCGTGTGGCCCGCGCCTGGATGCCAGATATCGACTTTGACGCCACCAAGATCGATGGTGAGCTTGCCTTCAATCACCATCGTGGGCCATGTGAGCCCGGGCACCGATTCTGCATCTTGGAAAAGGCGCGGGAAGCGCTCCATTTCACTCTTCATGTCTTGAGCGCCGCGCTCGACGATCAGATCAAAGGTTCCCTTCGAAGCAATGATTTCGGTGGCTCCTTCTTTCGCATAAGCACTGGCTCCTAGCACCCGTACGGCATGATAGTGGCTTAGCAATACATACTTGATGGGCTTGTCGGTGACAGTACGGATATGACGAATCAGGTCTTGGGCCATCACGGGTGTCGCGGTAGCGTCGACAATCATCGCGTATTGGTCACCGACGATCACGCCAGAGTTGGGATCGCCTTCGGTTGTGAAGGCATAGCAGTGGGTGCTGAGCTGCTGAAAAGTCACTTTCTTTTCGGTGAGGTCGGCTTTTGATGCAAAGGATTTAGTCATGGTGTTTGCGATCTTCTCAAGAGGATAAGGATGCCGGGGCTTTGACCCCAAGGCGGGCAGAAATATTGCGTGCCGCTTCGCGCAATTCTAGCGCGGGTTGAGCGTCAGGCCGAGTATTGAGCGTGGCGGACAGGCCAATACTGGTTAAGGCCAGCACCATCTTTCCGCTATGATCGAAGACCGGAACGGAGAGTGCACCTAAGCCATGTAGAGCGGTGTCGGCCACGGTGGCGATACCTGCGGCCTTGATGTCCCTCAAGCGCGCGATCAATGCCGTTTGGGAAAGGCTAGGGCGATCCAGAAAACCTAGTGGAAGGCGCTCTTTGAATGGGCTCGCTCTTTGCTCTAATTCGAGTACCTTGGCAAGCTCATCACTTTCTAGATGGGCCGCGAACAGGAGACCGGTCGCGGTTTGAGAGAGCGACATTACCGAGCCGTGCCGCAGGGTGACCCGAATCGGCGTGAGCGCCTCTTCGATGTGTACGATTAAGGCTTGTGAGTTGCTCCACACGGCAAGAGCCACGGTATGGGCGATATTGCGGGCCAGGGCTTGCGCATAGGGCACGGCGATCCGTACCGGGTCTAATCTTTGCAGACTGGCAACGCCCAGTCTGAGCGCCAGAGGTCCCAAATCATATTGCCCGCTGCCAGGCACTTGCTCGACGAGACCCGCTTTAATCAGGCTAACCATGTAAGGGTGTAGGCGAGCGGCACTGATTCCAGAGCACTGAGCGATGTCTTTGAGAGGTTGGGCAACGTTGCTGGCCAGCATCGCTTCCAAGATTTGCATGGTGACTTCGACCGTTCCCACGCCACGTTGTTTGGTTTCGCCCATTGGGTGATCATAGCTGCTAATTTTGTTATTAACAAATTAATTCGCTAATTGCAAATTTGAATTTTAATTGATAAGCTTGCGGAAGAGGTCTTTTAAGTGTGACAGGCCGAAGCACGTTGATGATGATAGGAGGCGGTCCAGTTGGAACCATTGACGAGTATGGAGCTAAAGCACGCCCTTCGAGGCAAGGACTATCGAGCGCTCGAGTTTGCGTACCAGCGATCCAGTGATCAAGACCGCGCAAGCATTGCACCGCACCCAATAATGATCGTGGGGGCGGGGCCGGTTGGGCTCACTCTTGCGATTGATTTAGCCCAAAAGGGCCAAAAAGTGGTGGTTTTGGATAACGACTTCAAGCTGTCGACTGGTTCAAGAGCGATTTGCTTCGCTCACCGAACCTTAGAGGTATTTGATCGACTCGGGATCGGAGAGCAAGTTGCAGCCAAGGGCGTTTCATGGAGCATTGGCAAGGTGTTCTTTAAGGATCGACTGACCTACCAGTTCGATCCATTGCCAGAAGCGGGTCTTAAGCACCCCGCGTTCTTCAATATCCAGCAGTTTTATGTGGAGGCCTTTTTGGTCGAGCAGGCTCTCAGAGAGCCACTGATAGAAATACGCTGGATCAACAAAGTCGTTGGCGTGCAAGCGGGCGGCGAGGGCCCGGCCTTCGTGAACATTGACACGCCCGAAGGCCCTTACCAATGCCAGGCAGACTACTTGATTGCCTGCGATGGTTCGCGCTCGAGTGTGCGAGAGTTAGTAGGTAAAGAGAGCAAGGGTCGAGTGTTCCAGGATCGCTTCCTGATCGCAGACGTCACCATGAGTGCCGATTTTCCGACCGAAAGATGGTTTTGGTTTGATCCTCCCTTTCATCCGAACCAGAGCGTATTGCTTCATAAGCAACCGGATGGTCAATGGAGAATTGATTTCCAATTAGGGTGGGATGCCGACCCCGAGGAAGAGCGTAAGCCTGAGAACATTCGTCCTCGAATTCAAGCCCTACTGGGCAAGGATATTGAGTTCGAAATCGCGTGGGCGAGCGTCTATACCTTTGCCTGCCTGAGGATGGACTCGTTTCAAGAGGGAAGAGTTTTCTTCGCCGGAGATTCGGCCCATGGCGTTTCTCCTTTCGGTGCTCGCGGTGCGAATTCGGGCGTGCAAGATGCTGAGAATCTCGCTTGGAAGCTGGATCTGGTTTTGCGAGGTTTGTGCCCGCCCAGACTTTTGGAAAGTTACTGCGGGGAGCGCGAAGCCGCAGCCGATGAAAATATTTTGTATTCGACTCGAGCCACTGATTTTATTACGCCTAAATCGGAGATGAGCCGAATCTTTCGAGACACCACCTTAGAACTTGCTCAGGATTATCCCTTTGCCCGTCGATTGGTGAATTCTGGCCGTCTTTCGACAGCCAGTCGTTATTGCGATTCCAATTTGAATTGGGATGCGCAAGAGGCTCAATTTGAAGGCGGAATTGAACCAGGTTCTCCGGCCTTCAACGGCTCCATCTATAGGGTTTCGCCAGGTGGCCTTGTAGATGCTTGGCTTTTCGATGAATGCAAGCACGGCTTTATAGCTCTACTTTTTCTGTCGTCGCAAGTGCGCTCCCTTCAGCGCCTCGATCTTTCTCGAAAAGTCTCTTCGGAGATCACTCAACTTCGCAACAAGGGGTGGCCCATTCACCTTATCGAGGTGATGATTGAAAAGGTGAAGATTGAAAAACCGGGCGATCCTGATCGCTCGCCAAGTCATGATCTTGAGTGTGCCAATTTCGACCAGAACGACGTGTTACGGCAAAGATACGAGGCCAGTAGCGGTACGGTGTATTTGCTAAGACCAGATCAACATGTGCTGGCTCGCTGGAAGTTGTATTCCGACAATGGACTGACCAGTGTTTTTCAAAAGTTCGGAGACGCGAATGAGTAGTGAATATCTAGGCCAATTCAAGTTCACCGATGGGGATGGCTTCTATCAGGCGTTGATCGATAGTCATCAGGACTTGAGTCTGGAGGACAGCCATCGACTGAACGCGCGTCTAGTTTTGATGATGGCCAATGAAATTGGCCAGTTAGAACTCCTAAAAAGTATCCTAACTGCCGCCCGCGCAAATTTGACGAAGCGCTGAGCGTTTCGTTTTAAATCGGAGCGTATATTCGATGAAGGAAGCAAAGATGTCTATGCTAAATTATCAAAGTGGATTTAGAAACCACCTCGCCACTGAGATCTCCCCTGGGCTTCTGCCTGTTGGCCAGAACAGTCCACAGCGAGTTGCACAGGGCCTGTTCGCTGAGCTACTTTCGGGCACCGCGTTTACTTCGCCCAGGCATCAAAATCTTCGAACCTGGATGTATCGCAGTGTGCCCTCGGTGGTCACAATGCCTTGCGGACCTTATCGACCCGCCACAAAGGGGCATCATTCGATGTGGCTAAGCGAGGCGAGTGCACTTCCATCTTGCCCACCCAATCCGATGCGTTGGGCGCCCTTTAGCTATCCCGATTCGTCTTTGGATTTTGTAGACGGCCTAGTTACTTTGGCTGTGAATGGCTCGGCACAGGGCCAAGTGGGTATTGCGATCCACATGTATTTTGCGAAGCGTTCGATGGAAAAACGAGCCCTACGAAACGGCGACGGTGAGATGTTAATTGTGCCGCAGGAAGGCGACTTACTCATCACCACCGAATGTGGGCGACTTGAAGTGACGCCTGGTGAAATCGTCGTGATTCCCCGTGGCATGGCTTTCAAAGTGGACTTAATCGATTCTCAAGCACGCGGCTACGTCTGTGAAAATTTTGGGGCTGCATTTCAGTTGCCAGAACTTGGGCCTATCGGATCCAACGGCCTGGCGAATCCGCGTGATTTTATGAGTCCGGTGGCTTGGGTCGAAGGCGCTGGCCGCAAGGATAGTGGGTCTTATGAAATGCTTCGAAGAAGTGGTGCTCAGCTTTGGTCCGGCGAGCAGGCCAATAGTCCTTTTAATGTGGCGGCGTGGCACGGAAACTTAGCGCCCTATAAATACGATACAGCCCATTTCATGGTCCTCGGCTCCATTAGTTTTGATCATCCCGATCCTTCTATTTTTACTGTTCTAACCTCTACTTCGGATACTCCGGGTACCGCGAATTGTGACTTCGTAATTTTCCCGCCGCGTTGGTTAGTGGCCGAGCATACTTTCAGACCGCCTTGGTATCACCGCAATATTATGAGTGAGTTTATGGGGTTGATTCACGGTCGCTATGACGCGAAGGAAGAGGGCTTTCGCCCTGGGGGCGCGAGTCTGCATAACTCGATGGTGCCGCACGGACCTGATGGTGATGCTTTTGCAAAAGCCTCTGAAGCCAGCCTCGCCCCTCAAAAGCTTGATAACACCTTGGCAATTATGTTTGAAAGTCGGTATCAGCTTAGACCCACGGATTTTGCACTCAATAATCCAGGTTTAGAGCAAGGCTATTGGCAGTGTTGGCAAGGGCTTAGCGGTCTGACACAAGCTGGTTAAGGCGCTGACTCATCCATTGACAGGCCTCGCGCCAGTCGCTCTCATCACTGAAGCTGTGATCGGCCCGCGGGTGTCTGAAGGTATTCTCTGCACAAAAGCTTTGCCTAAGTCTTTCGTCATGAGCTATCCATTTCGAAAAGACTTGTGCGCTCAGGTGTAGCGAAGAAAGCACGGTGAGAAAGGTGGTCCCTGAACCCTCGATGGCATTGATTAGCGACAAACCTGATCCGCGTTCTTGGATGATTTTTCGACCGTCTTTAGATGCTTGCAGCGTCTGGCGGGAAGCACCGTCGATTTGTGCGCTTCGATTCAGCAGTGTCCGCCAAAACTCTTTAGATTTGAGGCGCGCGAGATAGACATTCGAAGGTCTGTCCGGCTTGACTTGAAACTGCCCTTGATCGATCCAAGGATTGATCAAAATCATCGCTAGAACTCTGCGATGATCGGCTTTCAACAACGGCAAGCTCAATAAAGATACGGTCGCCCCGTCGCATAGTCCGATGATCACGACTTGCTGGTCAGGGTCTTCGCGAAGCACGGATTGCACAACCGTCACGATATCGAAGCGCGACTCTTCAAAGCTGCGCGCGGGGCCAAGGCTATCGCCCCAGCCAGAACAATCGAAGCGCAGGCTTCGGATGCCTTCTTCGGCTAAATGACGAGCAAGCTCGACAAACATGCGATGGGGGCCAACCCGAGTGTGCGGTTGTCCCGCAACAATAACCACGGTTAATAAAGGTTTCGGGTCTGACCTAGCCGGTGAGCAATCAATGCCGAGAAGCGGCCCAGCCAAGGCACGAACTTGAAAGCAGGTTTCCCGGTAAAGAATTAGGTTCTGCGTTGAGTTCAATGAGGGCCACCCTCAAGCGTTGAAAGCAACCATTTCTCACTGGCGCGGTAAAGAGCATCGGGCTTCGGAGATCGACCTGAACTCCAAAAGTATTCGCCGAATATTGCACCGGAATAAACTTCGTAACCAGCGCCGCGCCATGTCGTGGAGATGGCTTCAAGCGCGGCCGGCATTCTCGTGTGGTCTCTCGAAAGTCTAGAGGTATTCGTAGGGTCGATGCCGATGAGGGCTACTTTTGCTGTCGCCCCAAAGCTGGATTGACGCTTCAAAGGCGCTAGACTTAAATTCTGTAACTCAGTGAGCATCGAGCGCCGAAACGTCGTGCCTGCGAAAGCGCATAAAGTATCTTGTTCATCGGAGTTTATGGTCGAAACGATGGAGTGAGAGCCCGAGAGTAGGGCCGAATCGTCTTCAATTGCCCACTACACGCCCGGCGAATCGGAAACTATCCACCCGCTTCGCCTGACCCGCCGGTACACGCGCAGAATCTTCCAATTGGAACTCACACGC
>JANLRI010000594.1:0-2440 GCA_031361565.1 Betaproteobacteria bacterium
AGAAGGCACCAGCACCGAAGGAACCAGTGGGGTGAAGTGGGTTATCGATCCGCTCGACGGCACCACCAACTACCTCTACGGCAATCCGCAGTGGAGCGTTTCGGTGGGTGTAGAGATCAATGGGGTGCCCGTGGTTGGCGTGGTTGAAGCACCCACGTTGCGTGAAACTTTCGTGGCCACTAGCGGACGGGGAGCTACGCGAGACGGCGTGTCCATCAGCACCTCATCCTGCGCAGACCCAGCAATGGCCTTGGTGGCCAGCGGATTTGGGTATGCCTCCACTCGACGAGCCTGGCAAGGGGGCGTAGTGGCCAACATTGCCGCTCACGTCCGCGATATTCGTCGAGGTGGTTCGGCAGCCTTAGATCTGGCCTACGTAGCGTGCGGCCGCCTTGACGCCTATTACGAAACCGGCCTCAACCCATGGGACATGAGCGCCGGCATTGTGCTCGTCCGCGAAGCAGGTGGCATCGTGACCGATCGTGCCGGCACCGGCGAACCCACCCCCGCCATGTGCATCGCCGCCGGATCAAACCTCAAAGCTTCGCTACGATCCCTCCTCGACGCCGCCCACCCACCTGAGCCACTTATCTGAGCCGCTTGATTTGTGCTCTTGATTTGTGCTCTTGATTTGTGTTTTGGTTGCACGCTGTCCCGTTTAGAGGAATTCGGGAGGCATCGTCGGCAAGAGTTTCGTGAGCGCGAAGGAGGGCCGCGAGCGAAATACTGCCACTGAACCCAAATACTGCGTCAGCATTTGGTCGCGCAGGCAGTAATCCGACACACGACAGCCCGATCCGTTAACTCACGCTCACATCTAGTCTTGATGTATGGCTAAAACACGATTTGTTTCGAGAACCCGGTTCATCAAGGCATCGCCCGAGGCCATCTTTGAGGTGGTTACCAACCCGGCGAAACATGCGCTGATCGACGGATCGGGCAGTGTGCAGTCGGCGGGAAACGACGCACCGGCCACGTTGGTTCTGGGTACCGAGTTCGGGATGAACATGAAAATCGGTGTGCCCTACAAAATGCAGAACACTGTGGTGGAGTTTGAACCGGGACGACTCATTGCCTGGCAACATTTCGGTGGGCACCGCTGGCGTTGGCAGATCGCCCCGGCCGACGGTGGTTCCATGGTCACCGAAACCTTCGATTGGTCCACTGCGAAAAGCCCATTCATGCTCGAACTGGCTCGCTACCCCGCGCGAAACGCCAAATCGATTGAGAAAACCTTGGTACGCCTAGCTGAGTTGCTGGAACCAAAGCCCTAAGGCGAACCTCAAGCCGGAAAAGATCCTGGCTGGATAGATCCGACGTATATGCACTTTGCGGACAGGGCCTGCAGCCATGACCCGGCTTTAACCGGCAGGTGCATGAGTGCATCGCCAAGCACTTCGCGGGTTACAAAGTTGGCAAACGCAGATCACTAAGTGGGCTTACTTATGCGGTTTGGCCGATGGCTTTCAACATGTCCGTGAACCACGGCGTATTGGGATCAAACGGTTTACCGCCTTTGATGCGAGGGAACTCAATGGCGCGTAGTTCGTTGTTGCGGTCGTCGTCGTGGCCAATAACTCCACTTACCCCAGCCAACGCCGATTGTGCCGCAAGATCAACCATGGTGGCGATCAGGGCAAGATCGGCTTGGTTGGCGGCTGCGGCACGGGCGTAGTAGCCGGATTTTTGCACCTGAGCTTTTTCGGCACCGATCAGATCAGCAAACTTTTTGGCGAACCAGGCACCCACGTTGACTTTGTCGAGCTTTACGTGACCAAAGGCGTCGCGCTCCACTTCCCCACCGCTGGCCACAATTTCGGCGACGATATCGGCCACGGCAGCACCTTCGGAAACGAATACGTTGACCGAGCCTTTGACATCCATCACGGCACGCAAGCGGGCAGCTTCCGCGGCAATATCAACGGGTGACTCCGGCACGTACACCGCATCGAGATCGAAGAAGGTGTGACCGTAAGCAAGCGGCGCCTCAGCACGAGCCAGCAAGCGCGAACGGTAGACCCGAGCGGTTTCGGCGGTCAGCCATCCACAGTTGCGGCCCATCACTTCATGCACAATCAGCGAACGGGGATTGGCCGAACCTTCATACACAATGTGTTCGAAGAAGATCGCACCCTCTTCGGCAGCCGTATGTGCACCTAGGGATTGGGCGATGGGGTACACGTCGTTGTCGATGGTCTTGGGGAGGCCAACCACAGTGAGGGCATAGTTGTTTGATGCTAAGTACGCAGCCAAATCCGCTGCCGTGGTATTGGTATCGTCGCCGCCAATGGTGTGCAGCACACTTACGCCGTCACGGGTGAGTTGTTCAGCGGCAACGTGGAGCGGATCGGCGCCTTCAGAAACCAACCCGCGCTTTACACAGTCCTTCTGGTTGGTGAGCTTCACTCGGCTATTACCCAGGGGTGAGCCACCGTGGCGG
>JANLRI010000628.1:0-6988 GCA_031361565.1 Betaproteobacteria bacterium
CATTGATGAAGTTCTCTTTGTCCTGAGCTGCCTTGTTGGCATCCTCAAAGGCAGCTTGAACTTTCTCAGGGGGTTGCGCTTGCTGCACGGTCACGTCAATCACGGTGATACCTGCGCCGTAACGATCCACAAGCTTTTGCATCAACACTCGGGCATCTTTGGCGACCGCTTCTTTTTCTTCATAAAGCACTTGATCTATGGTGCGACGACCTACAATTTCGCGCATAGCCGCCTCGGCAGCCTGGCGAGCCAGCTCTTCGGGATTACCACTGATATTGTTATTAAAGAAAAATGCCTTGGCGTCACTGATGCGATATTGAATGGCGACCTGCATATCAACAATGCTCTGATCCATGGTCAGCATTTGCGACTCACGCTCGAGCTTGTTTTTGGGGACCTGACGATAACCCACTTCGACGGTACGAAGCTGCTGAGTATTGATGACCTCATGGGCCTCAATCGGGTAAGGCCAACGCCAAGTAATGCCCGCGAGATCACGAGTTCGGTCTAATTTCCCGAACTGCAATACCGCTGCGGTTTGGCCCTCTTGAATAATAAATACACCGCTGGCCAGCCAAAGCAAAAGAGCTCCAGCTGCAATTACGCCGAGCCCAATGCCAGCGCCTCGAAAGCCACCCGCACCGGGGCCGTCGCCGCCACCATTATTGTTTCCGTTGTTATTACCGTTCGGTCTAGGCAAATTGCCGGAACCCTTGCCTTTACCGAAGATGCCGTTGAGCTTGCGATTGAAATCGCGCCACAGTTCATCAAGATCCGGCGGCCCATCCTTCGAGCCTCGGGGGTTATTGCCATCGGGTTGTTTGTTCTCTGGGCGAGGATCGCCCTTGGCCTCAGGCGTAGAAGACGGCGGCGTATTTTTACTCCGCCCCCAACCGGGATCATTCAAGGAAAAGATCGCTCTCAACAGTTTGCTCATCAGGGGGTGTCACAGAAGTGTAAGCAGCATGGGTAGCTGATATTGGATCAAAGGATGCATTTTCAAGGGCAACCCGCATTATTTCTTGCTTCAAGGACTCCATGCCAAGACCTGTCTGTGCACTCACAAACAGCTTCGAGATGCTACCACAGCGAGTGTCGTCAGCACCGATCTTGTCGATCTTGTTGAGGACAATTAATTGCGGAATATTGGCCGCTCCAATCGTGTTTAAAACCTTGTTGACCTGGGCGATTTGCGCCTCGCGATCAGGGGCACTGGTATCCACAATATGCAAGAGCAGATCGGCTTCGATGGTTTCTTCCAAGGTCGCATGGAAGGCCTCCACCAATTGATGTGGCAAGTCGCGAACAAAGCCCACTGTATCCGAGATCACGACCTGAGGCATGAGACGCGGCCAGGCATTGGCGGGGATCTCTCGGGTGAGGGTATCCAAGGTCGCGAACAACTGATCTGCGGCATAACTTTCGGCGCCGGTCAGATGGTTGAAAAGAGTTGATTTGCCGGCGTTGGTGTAACCAACAATAGCCACATTGAAGGTGGCTCCACGGGCCCGAGCTCGACGTCGAGTCTTGCGTTGTCGAGTGATTTTTTCAAGCTCCCCACGCAGCTTCTTGACCTTTGTCGTGATCATGCGTCGATCCAATTCGACCTGCTTCTCGCCCGGCCCGCCGCGTACACCAATCCCGCCGCGTTGACGCTCCAAGTGACTCCAGCCACGAACCAAACGCGCCGCGAGATGCTCCAGGCGCGCCAACTCCACTTGAAGTTTGCCCTCGTTGCTTCGTGCCCGACTTGCAAAAATTCTTAGAATGAGCTCACTGCGATCAACAATCGGGAGATCAACAATTTGTGAAAGATTACGTTCTTGGACAGCCGAAAGTTCGCGGTCAAAGACAATGCAGTGGGCACCATCCGCCTTCGCAGCCTCGGCAAGGCGCTCGGCCTGACCCGAACCGATAAAACAAGCAGCATCTGGACGATCCCGCTTAAAGAACATCTCGCCGCCCGTATCAAATCCGCCTGACGCGGCCAATGCGCGCAGCTCTTCTAAGGAGTCTTCAAAGCCCGAATTGGCACCGGTTCCACTGAGCTTTACACCTACCAAGAAGGCCCGATCTGGGCCCGCTTTGGCGGTCGCCATGCCGCCTGTTGGGGAGGCCAGCCGTCCGGGTCTGACCTCGGAAAGCTCGCCTCTCAGCTTGGTTCGCCTTCTTGCACGAAGTCGACGGAGCGACCAGGAACGACCGTCGAGATAGCATGCTTATAGACCATTTGGGTCACTGTATTACGCAGTAAGACCACGTATTGGTCAAAGGACTCAATTTGTCCCTGAAGCTTAATGCCGTTCACCAAATAAATGGAGACCGGTACGTGCTCTTTGCGTAAGAGATTCAGAAACGGGTCTTGTAAAAGTTGCCCTTTGTTGCTCATGTTGAGCTCCGATTATTGTTAGAAGTTAGAGGAGAAATCGCTATAGAAGCAGTAAGAACTAAACATCCTAGCTCCAGAAACGAGGATATTGGGTTTAATAGTACAGAAGTCAAGGGTAATCGCCAAGTGGATATTTAACAATTATGCGGCCAAGACACCACAAGTCTGTCAAGCATCATGAATTCGTCGCGCCGTTCAGCGGTTCATTACCTTAGGTGCGGCCCGCTTCTCGGGCATAGGGATTTACCGTGCTCCTGAACTCAATCCTCAAGGGTGTACCCGTCAAGCTAAACTTCTCACGAAACATGCTTTCAAGATAGCGCTTATAAGGCTCGGCAATGTAGTCCAGGGAGTTGCCATGGATGACCACGATGGGCGGGTTCGAACCACCTTGGTGGGCGTAGCGCAGTTTCGGTCGGAATGGGCCATGTCGGGGCGGCGCCTGTTTTTCAACAGCATCGATCAGGGCGCGCGTCAATTTTGGCGTCGTTAGTTTCTTGTAGGCAGCCGCGCAGGCCTCATCCACCGAGCGCATTAACGCGCCTACGCCAAAGCCCTTGAGCGCGCTTGTGAAATGGGTGCGTGCAAAACCCAAAAAATGAAGCTTTCGTTCAAACTCTTTTTTGATGCGGGTTTTCTCATACTCGTCGAGCTTGTCCCATTTATTAATGGAAATCACCAGCGCTCGACCGGCCTCCAAGATGTAGCCAGCGATATTGGCGTCCTGGTCCGAGACCTCTTGGCTCGCATCCAACATCAAGATACAGACGTTGCTGTCTTCAATCGCCTGCAAAGTTTTGATGACTGAGAACTTCTCAATAGCTTCAGTCACTTTGCCGCGCCGACGGATCCCTGCCGTATCGACCAAAATATAGGGCCGACCCTGATGTTGGAAATCAATCTCAATGGCATCCCGAGTAGTGCCTGGCTCATCAAACGCTAAAACCCGCTCCTCGCCGAGAAGGGTATTGATGAGCGTCGATTTCCCGACATTCGGTCGGCCCACAATCGCCACTCGGGTGGCTTTGGGAGCAGCCACGAACTCTAGCTCGGGAACTTCGTCCTCGGCACCGAGGGCAACTGCTGCGCTTGCCTCATTGTCAAGGCCAGCGCCGACAGGCCGTTCAGCACCGACAGGCTGTTCAGCACCGACCGGCTCATCAGCACCGACCGGCTCTTCAGTCCCCTGCCCTGGCCATTGCCCAATCAAATGCTCGACCAATTCCCGCACGCCTTCACCATGGGCCGCTGAAATGGCGATGGGTTCATCCAAGCCAAGCTCAAAGAATTCGGACACAACCTGGGCGCGCTGCATGCCTTCGGTTTTATTAACGGCAAGAATGGGCTTGGCGGCCGCGCGACGTAACTCATTGGCAATTTCTTGGTCGCGACGCGTCAGCCCCTCGCGTCCATCGACCACAAAAATTACAAAATCCGCTTCGATAATCGCCTGCCGAGTCTGGCGCGCCATTTCAGCCGCAATTCCGTCTTTGGCTACGGGTTCAAACCCGCCAGAGTCGATCACAATGAAACGATAATCGCCCGAGCGACCACGGCCATACTGGCGATCACGAGTCAGTCCAGGTACGTCAGCAACGATCGCATTTCGCGAACGTGTCAGCCGATTAAAAAGCGTCGACTTCCCCACATTGGGTCGACCGACGAGGGCAAAAACAGGTAAACGTGCCAACTAGGTTGCACTCACTGCGTAAACGCCACCAGCCGTGCTTTGAAACACCGCGAACCCAGACGCGTTCAAGCCCGCGGATACGATCGGTGAGCCATCGGTCGCCAAACGTCCGATCAGGTTACCGTCGCTGGCACTGAGCGCGTGAATCAAGCCGCTTTGATCGCCCACCAGCAACGTCGTACCTACGAGCACCGGAGCGGTAAGTTCTCGACCTTTAAGTAACTCCTGCGTCCAGATCGGAGTGCCACGATCTCCTCGCGATAAGCCAACCACAAAGCCGCGCGAATCACAGGCATAAGCGTTTCTGGCGTCGAGCTCTACTCCACCCACTGCTGACCATTCGCGACTCCACAAGGGGCGACCGGTGGCGACTTCAAAGCAAGACACCCGGCCTTGATAAGTGGCCGCGCAAATATCACGCCCGGAAATCAACGGTGAGCCAAGAACATCGGCGATGCGCTCGATTTCGGTCGAACCGCGCGGATTCGATACGGGTGCTTCCCAGCGTACTGAGCCATTTTGCAATGACAGTGACACCAAGCGTCCGCCAGGAAGGCCCACAAAAGTGCTGGCACCATCGATAGCCACGGCGGCAGTTTGACGAATAACAACCGGGGCGTTCTGTCGAGCAAACGTCCAGCGACGACGGCCGCTTTCCGCATCAATGCCAATGGTTTTGTTGTCCGAGGTTCTGACCACGACCACCCCCACAGCGACCGTTGGAACACTGCTCGCTTCCGTGCCCAGAGCATGGACCCATTTGCTCTTGCCTTCGCCATCAAAGGCCAAAAGCCGCCCATCGCGGCTCGCAACAACAGCGATATCCCCATCGGCACCCACACCAGCGATGAGAGGTGTGCTCGCTTTAATCGACCACTGCGACTTTCCTGAGCTGGCCTCAAGACGGGAGATTGTTCCATCTTTTCCTGCCAGCCAAATGCTGTTGGCAGCGAAAGCGGGTTGGAAACCAAAACCAGCGCCGGCCACCGAAGTTCGCCACCCGAGCCCGAGGCGATTGGTCGCAAGGTTCGGTAAGTCGGCCAGCTTCGCCTTGCTACTACCGAATACGCCACAAGCACTCAGGCCAGATGCTAGCCCGAAACCACTGGCACCGAGCAGAACTCGTCGTTTGGCCTCATTCATATCAAGCACCCGCACCCGCTAGGGCATCTAATTTGATTTTTACGAGGCGCTTGATTGCACTGCTTTCCGCCAAGGCATCCAAGGCCTCTTTGTAGGCCGCCTTGGCTTCCGGAAGCTTGTTTTGAGCCATCAGTAAATCACCGCGAGCGTCGGCGAACTGGCCCGTGTAAGCCTTTGGCACCGGCCCTTGTAGGCGTTTGCTAGCCTCGTCGTAGGCTTTTTCATCCACCAAAATCGCAGCTAAGCGCAGCCGCGCCGTCAGACGAAACTCTTCGTCTTGAGCCTTCTCACTGGCCCATTCTAAAGGCGCCTTCGCCGACTTTAAATCATTCGCGTCAAAGTAGGCCTTCGCAGAGACTAAGGCCGCCATTTGAGCATAGGCCGTGCCGCTGAATTTCTCAAAAATATTGCCTGAAGCCTCTTTGACCTTGGTCAGATCCTTGGCACTGGCGGCAGTACGCAACACCTCGTACAAACCGGCGGCCTCACCGGCTTGCTTAGCTTGATAAAAGTTCCAGCCTCGCCAGCCTGCGAAGGCAAGGCACAAAACGGTGATCACCGTCAAAATCAAATTGCCGTGCTTCGACCAGACCGCCTTCAGGTTATCGAGTTCGTCTTGTTCTTGTAAATCTAAAGCCATTTGCTTTCCTAAGTCTAATTACTCTTATTGAAACACCGATTGAGTTACTTCTAAGGAAGCAACTCTTTAAAATTCATTTTTCGAGGGATCGTCCAGCAGTACGAACACCCACCACACTAACGACCCAGCATTTTGTCGCGCAAGGATTCCGCGACCTGTTCCAAGGCTACAGTCCATTGCTGGCCAAGACTCCCCTCGCTGGTCTCTACCCCGGTCACACGCAGGGCTTTAACAGTCGCTTTACCTTCTGCAATCTCGTTATCGCCCAAGATGATCGCATAAGCGGCTCCACTACCATCGGCACGCTTCATCTGAGACTTAAAGCTCCCGCCTCCAGCGTGCATCTGAACTGAGATCGCACTGTCTCGAAGCCGCTCGGCACATTGTAAGGCGACGCTTGCGGCGGCCTCTCCCTGATGAACCACATACACGTCGACGGAAGGCTGGGCCGTCACTTGGGTACGCATTAACTCAAGAATGCGTTCGACGCCAATTGCAAAACCAACCCCCGGAGCCGGCTTGCCGCCCAACATCTCGATGAGAGGGTCGTAGCGCCCGCCGCCGCACACCGTTAAGCCCTTACAAACCCACTCAAAAACGCTGAGATTGTAATAGTCCAAGCCACGCACCAGTCGAGGGTTAATTTTGAAGGGGATATTTTGCGACTTCAAAATCGACTGAAGGCCTTCGAAATGCGCTACAGACTCAGCGCCCAGGAAGTCGATCATTTTGGGAGCACCTTCAGCCAGCACTTGCATGGCCGGGTTCTTGGTATCCAAGATCCGCAAGGGGTTGCTAAGCAAACGCCTTTTCGCTTCCTCGTCCAGTTGATCTTCATGGGCCGAGAAGTAAGCGATCAAGGCACTACGGTGGGCAGCCCGCTCTTCGGGTTGCCCGAGACTATTGATCTCTAGAGAAACTACCGGTAGATTCAGGTCGTCCCAAAGCCTTTGGCAGAGCAGGATCAGCTCTGCATCGACGTCCGGGCCGACAAACCCCATCGCCTCAGCACCGACTTGATGAAACTGCCGATAGCGACCTTTTTGAGGGCGTTCGTGACGAAACATCGGTCCGGTGTACCAAAGCCGTTTCGGCCCGTCATAGAGTAGGTTGTGCTCAATCACGG
>JANLRI010000645.1:0-30379 GCA_031361565.1 Betaproteobacteria bacterium
GCCTGCTTTTTACACCTGTCGGCAATGCCAACGGCGTAAGCTACGCGAGCCTGGGATTTCGAGTCATCGACAGCGGCGGCACCGCCAATGGTGGAATCGACACCGATCAGATCGCGCGCACTTTTGCCTTTAATGTAAACCCCAGCCCGGACGCTCCCGTCTTAATGCTGGGCACGGCTACGATCACGGAAGGCGGCACAACGATCATTACGCCGTCTATGATTTTAGCGAGCGATGCTGACAACCCACCTCTCAGTAGCTTGGTGTTCACCGTCAACAGCGTGACAGAAGGTCAGTTCGAATTTGTTGCTTCACCCGGAACCGCAATTAACAGCTTCACCCAGCAAGACATCAATCTGGGCGCGGTAAGCTTTGCTCACTACGGATCAGAATTCGCCCCGACTTACAGCTTAAACGTGTCGGATGGCACCGCGATCAGCCCGTCGCAAGCGGCCGTGATCAATTTTATTGCTGTTAATGATGCGCCGGTGATTAACTCCGCACAGGCGAGCATTACCGTCAATGAGGACACGCTCAAACAATTTAACTTCGCCAATGGCAACCTGATCACCCTCGCCGATTCTGATGCTAACGCCAGTATCCTTCAACTCAGTCTAAGCGCTCCTAACTCAAGCATCAGTTTGGCTAGCCTGTCAGGCATTGCCGTGACGAGCGGTGCAAATAACAGTAGTTCGCTCATTGTGCAAGGCACACTTGCCGACTTAAACGCCGCGCTGAACGGTCTCGGCCTGCAGGCCAACGCTAACTTCAACGGCAGCTCCGCACTCACCATCGGTATCGATGATCTTGGTGGTAGTGGCTTAGGTGGTGCGCGTCAAAGTTCATTAGTGCTTCCGATGACCGTGGTTTCTGTAACAGATGCTCCAGAGGGCACCAACTTAAGCCGAACACTTGCCGAAAATTCCACACTAGTTTTGAGCCAGGCAGATTTCGGCTTCACCGATCCACTCGATATGCCGGGCGACGCTTTTTCAGGGGTGGCGTTTACAACGCTTCCTACTCAGGGCACTCTGACATTATCGGGCGCGCCAGTGGCCACGGCGCAATTTATTCCCGTGGCTCGACTTGACGCCGGCGATCTGGTTTACGCTCCCGCGCCTAACAGCTACGGCTTAAATTACGCAAGCCTTAGTTTTATTGTTGTTGACGGCGGCAACACTACGAACGGTGGCGCTACCATCGACACCAGTGCAAACATCCTGAGCTTTGATATCACCTCCGTGAACAACCCACCGACCATTTCGGTAGTTCGCTTCGCCGAAAGCATTGATGAAGATAGCGCCTTGGTATTCTCTTCATTCACCGGCAACGCCATTATCCTGGATGATCTAGACTCCGGGGGCTCAATGGTTGAGCTTACTCTTAGCGTACCGCAAGGCAAATTGTCGCTTGGGAGCCAAAGCGCCTTCCTTATTACGAGCGGTGCTGACAACAGTAACTTCATGGTACTCAAAGGCAGCATCACCAATCTCAACCTCTATCTTAACGGACTGACGTTCACACCTCCGTCAAACTTTAATGGTTCGATCACTCTCAGCCTCATCCTAAACGACTTAGGCAATAGCGGTTCGGGCGGCGCTATGAACGCGGTCGCGTCGATCAACGTCAACGTCAACGCCATGAATGACGCGCCCGTCATTCAAGCTCAGCCTTTGGCGAACGGTACAGAAGACACCGCTTTCGTTTTCTCAACCAGTCAAAACGCTAATCTGCTGACGGTCGCGGACCCAGACGGTAACGTGATGCTGGACCTCGCACTAAACGCCACCAACGGCACGCTCAGCCTGAGTAGTCTCAACGGTTTAATTTTTAGCCTGGGTGATGGCAGTAAAGACAGCCAACTGCGCTTCAATGGTCTTGCTAACGACATCAGTGCGGCTTTAAATGGTCTGCGCTTTGATCCAGATTCAAACTTCTATGGGGATGCAATACTGACCATCACGGCCAATGACAAGGGCAATCTTGGCTTTGGCGGAACAAAAACCGCCACTAGCACAGTGACGCTAAGAGTTCAGTCCGTCAACGATGCGCCAATGGTGCAGACTTCGAATGCCATCAGCACATTCACGGGTGCAACTTCATTAATCGGCGCCGACAAACTCCTGACTGTCGACGTTGAGTCTGGCGCGCAGAATGTCCTCTATACGATCGAATCGGCACTTACTCAAAGCGAGTTGCTTTTGAATGGCCGTGCACTTAGTGTCGGTGACACTTTCACGCAGGAGAACATCAATCTCGGATCAATAACCCTGCGCGCCTTCGCGTCGAGCACAGGAAGCGACTCACTTCAGTTATCCGTAAAAGACTTGGATGGCGGGAGCGCGCCAGCGATTCGCATGAGCATTGATATCAAGCCTAAACCAGCTTTGGCGGGGGTTGCCCCGACGGCATCTTCAGGCGCTTCAACGACGAGCAACGCCATCAACACGGACGCCACTGTTAAAGGCGATGCCAAGGTAGTCGTTGACGCGACGAGCGTCGCACCGAGCGCTTTGCCGAATGCACCGTCTATCCCTGTAGCCAGCGTGGAGAGTGGCACCAGTGCCGAGAAACTGGCCGCAAGGAGTGCAAGTGCTCCCGGTAGCGTAAGTCCGCCAGCCAACTCCGGGTCCAGCTCCGGCCTAAGTCGAGGCGATGCGTCTCGTTTGCCCGAGCAATTGCCCAGTGCGCTCATGCCGATTGGTCAGCTCGCCAATGTGAACCCATTACAAGTGATCAATCCGTCTGAGCTTCCTAAGCCCGCGGAAGGGCAGGACCTCGTCAGCGCACTTCCATCCGGGATCAGCCTGCCTAGCCAAACGCTGTCACTTGATAAGATCGTCGCCGACAATGGCTTCCAAAAGAATTTAGAGCGAGTTCGCGAGGATGTTATGCAAGTTGCCTCCCTCGATCGCAATGTCATGGCGTCGACCATAGGCGTTAGTGCCAGCTTCACGATCGGCTATGTCCTTTGGCTAGTTCGCGGCGGTGTCTTGATTAGTAGTCTACTGGCGTCCTTGCCGGCCTGGCGGATGGTCGACCCTCTACCCGTACTGGGTAGCCTCGCCAATGGCAAACGGAACGACAAGGACGACAAGTCCCTCGAAGAGCTTGTGGCACACACATAGTCTAGTGAGCCTTACGTAAACCTAAGCCAATCACTACAGAAACCACCAAAAGCGCACCGACCACTTGCATTGCGGCAATCGACTGACCCAAAATTAGCCAGGCTAAAATCAGTGCAAACACGGGTTCGACATTCATGATCGCCGAATTGCCAGCAACACCTAGCTTGGGCAGCACCGACAACATAATCGTGAAGGCGGTGCCATACAAAAAAGTAAGCGCAAGCAGGCCACCCCAACCGGTCGGGTCAACGGGCAACTGAAATCCGCCATGCAGGGTTGCCACCCCCATCGCGAACAGGCCAGCGATGCTGAGGGTTGTAAAGGTTCTCACCCGGCCGTCCAAGGCACTGGCCTCATGCTGAATAAGCACCATGGCCAAACCGAAGATCGCACCGGCCGCAATGGCGAAAGCGACACCGGCGCCAATTTTTTGCCATTGCCCTGAGGCGCCAAGACCGGAAGCCGCACCAAACACGTCAAGCGCCATGGCCAATCCGATCAAGATGACGGGCATCATCACCAAGGTGGTCCGCTCGGGTTTACGACGGTAAAGCACAAAATCCCAAAAAGTAGCGAAGAGCGGAAAGGAATTGAAGGCCAGCAAAGCAAGAGCGACGGGTAGACGGGCGACCGCCGAATACAGGCATAAACTTTGGATTCCGATCAGAAGACCAATAAAAGGAAGAACGCGCTTATGCCGGGCTGTAAACAAAAAAGGGACGCGTTGCCAGTAGATGATGCCCGCCACAACGGCAGCAGTCACCAAGCTTCTAACAACGACCGCAGTCGCCACGTTGGTGCCATGATTAAAAGCGATACGAGCGGCGACGTGATTCGCGCCCATCATCAAGGCAATCAGGAGGAGCGTGGCGAAGGCAAGGCCAGTTAGTGCGCGAGGATGAGTCATAGCCCGAGAATACCGCAGCCCCCACCGTGGAACGGAATCGCTTATCATTTCGACATCACGCATCAAAAAACTAATCGGCGATTTTGGAGACCACATGATTTCATGCAGACCGTTCCTTTTCAATACACACGGGGCCACACCTGTCCACGTGAGCACATCGGGCCCAGACCGACTATCAACTCAGTGGATGGACTTCAAAACACTCAAGGCGCTTGGGTTGTCCGCACTTTTGGGCCTCGCAGCAATAACCGGTGCGCTCGCAACAGCCCAAGCCCAGGAGACCTGTGCCAGCCGTGGTGACCTCGATAGCATTTACTGCGACGCCAATAAGGACATGGTTGCAGACACACCCAGCGACCCCAAGAAGCTTAAGACTCCCTCCACGCTGGTCTTCACGTACACACCGGTCGAAGACCCCGCTGTTTACGAAAAAATATATAAGCCCTTCACCGAGCATCTGGGTCAATGTACGGGGAAAAAAGTGGTGTATTTTCAAGTACAAAGTAATGCGGCCCAAATTGAGGCCATGCGCTCAGGCCGCCTGCATGTGGGAGGATTTTCTACAGGTCCGACCGCCTTTGCCGTCAATATCGCTGGGGCAGTGCCCTTTGCGGTCAAAGGAACGGAGGCCGCCGGGCAAGGTTATAACCTGATCGTCATTGTCAAAGCGTCCAGCAAATTTCAAAAGCTCTCCGACTTAAAGGGCTTGAAAGTTGCTCATACCGCGCCCTCCTCCAATTCCGGACACATGGCACCGATGGCACTTTTTCCAAAGAATGGCCTGACCCCTGAAAAAGATTACAAAATTCTTTTTTCAGGCAAGCACGACCAATCGGTATTGGGCGTGAACAGCGGTGATTATGACGGTGCGGCAGTCGCCTCCGATGTGTTCGAACGCATGGCTAAGCGAGGCACGGTAAAAGAGTCGGATTTCCGTATCATTTATAAGAGCCCGCGCTTTCCTACCTCCTCGTTCGCCTATGCCCACGACCTCGAACCGACCTTTCGCGACAAGATGCTCAAATGCTTTTACGATTACCGCTTTAACGATGAAATGAAAAAGGCCTTCGATGGCGCGGATCGGTTCTACCCGATCACCTATCAAAAGGACTGGGCGATTGTTCGTGAAGTGGCGGAGGCCGGCGGTGAGTCCTTTAACCGTGCAGCCTACGATAAAGAGTCGGCCAAGGCGAAGAAGTAAGCGCTTGAATTTTGAGTGCCGCCTCGCAAGCTCTTGAGATACGTGGCCTTGCCAAGGCCTACGTGCCTGGCAAACCTGTACTGAAAAAGGTTGACCTCGTTATTGCGCCGCAGGGCCTAACGGCCATCATCGGCCCCTCAGGTACGGGCAAGTCCACGCTCCTGCGCTGTATCAATCGTTTGGTCAAAGCGAGTGCCGGAGAAATTTGGTTCAGTGGCGAGACTGGCCGCGTGGATATCGTGCCTCTTCGCGGAGCCGCCCTGCGCCAAGCCCGTCGTCAGATCGGCATGGTGTTTCAAGAATACAATTTGGTGGAGCGACTCACCGTGATGGAAAACCTCCTAACCGGGCGACTCGGCTACACCAATGCTTGGTCGGCATGGCGGCGAAGATTTCCCGCCGCAGATATTGAAATGGCGTTTAACCTACTGCAGGAAGTGGGACTGAGCGATTTTGCCAATCAGCGCGCCGATGCACTATCGGGCGGGCAACGTCAAAGAGTGGGCATCGCCCGCGCCCTCATGCAAAAGCCGCGATTAGTTCTGGCCGATGAGCCTACGTCCTCCCTCGACCCGAAGACCTCAGTCGAGATTATTGAACTCCTCAAATCCGAGGGCCTATCCCGCGGTATCCCTGTGCTCGTCAATATGCATGATGTCGATCTTGCCAAGCGTTTTGCGGATCGCATTATCGGTATGTCTCAAGGGGTCGTGGTGTATGACGGCACACCCGCAGACTTGCATGACGAACAACTTAAGCAAATCTATGGGGGCGAGTCATGGTTGTCGCACTGAGATGAGCACAACCGCGACGAGCAGACCGTTTGCGACTTCAGGTAGAGAAAAGCTCACCTGGTTGGCCGTCACGTTGTACGTCATTTATGCTCTGAGCACTCTCGACTTCAAGCCCGAGCGTTTTTCCTCTGGACTCGCCAACGGTGCCAAGTTCCTTGCGCGCATGTTTCCACCCGATCTGGGCAAATGGGACGTATTGTCAGCAGGCATTTTTGAAAGCCTGCAAATGGCTGTTTTATCCTCTGCCGCCGGAATTCTTCTGAGCCTTCCGATTGGCTTAATGGCCGCCCGCAACCTCATGCCGAGCGCGCTCACCTGGCCGGCGCGCGCACTCATTTCGGCCTGTCGCGCCTTGCACCCAGTGATTGTCGCGATTCTCTTTGTAAAAGCTGTGGGCTTCGGTGCATTGGCAGGAATATTGTCTTTGATCGTAGCCTCCATCGGCTTCATAGGCAAGCTTTTTGCCGATGCTATTGAGGAGATTTCTGCCAAGCAAGTGGAGGCAGTTCGAGCTACGGGCGCATCTTTCATGAACGTTATTTTATTTGGTGTCTTACCCCAGGTTTTGGCGCGCTTCGTAGGCTTCGCAACCTATCAGCTCGACTCGAATTTGCGCAATTCCACCATGGTGGGCATAGTTGGCGCGGGTGGGATTGGTGGTGCGCTTTTCTCGGCCTTCCAAAGGTTTGATTACGACTTCGTATGTACGATACTCATTACCATCATTCTGATTATTGTGGCCGGTGAGGTGCTGACCAATTACGTGAAAAAGGCCTTTCGCGTATGAGACTCGATCATGTCGGCAACTTGCCGCAGACCTGGCAACGTCACACCGGCGCCGAGAGCTTTTGGCGCTGGTTGGTTTGGTTAGTGATTGTCGCAGCGATTGTCCAATCCCTGCGTACTGTTCAAGTGATTCCTGAGTTTATCGCCGACGCGCCGGAACAAATGGCTGACATGCTTAAACGTATGTGGCCGGTAGATTGGGCTCACTATCCCAAGAGCGTCCATGAAGCTCTGATTGAGACCTTACACATCGCGACTGTAGGCACCTTGGCTTCGGTGTTTTTGGCCCTGCCTTTTGCGCTCCTGGTCGCCAAGAACGTGACACGCAATCCAGTCCTTAATTTACTTGCTCGAATTGTTCTTGTTTCGAGCCGGTCCGTAAATTCATTGGTCTGGGCCTTGCTATTCGTCGCGGTGTTTGGCCCGGGGGCTTTGGCTGGAACTTTCGCCATCGCCCTTCGCTCAGTCGGCTTCGTCGGCAAGTTAATCGGTGAAGCTTTGGAAGAAACGCCACCCGGCCCTATTGAAGCGCTACAAGCGGCCGGCGCCAGCAAACTCTCGGAGATCCTGTTCGGCTACTGGCCACAAATCAAACCCGCTTTTTGGTCGGTCTTGCTCTTGCGCTGGGACATTAATGTGCGCGAATCGGCAGTTCTCGGGCTAGTCGGTGCTGGGGGAATCGGAATGGTCTTGGACACCGCCCTCAACTTGTTTCAATGGCCCAGAGTGGCTATGGTGCTGATCGCCATTTTCGTGGTGGTTATGCTGCTAGAAGTCTTGGTCACTCAAATTCGTAAGCGTGTGCTTTAGGCTGCAACCTCAGTTCATTCGCTTGATGAATCTCATGCTGCGTAGCAGCATCGGATTTTTCGACAATTCACTCTAGAAGCGCTCTCTATACTGGGTCGAAAATCCATACCGGAGACCTTGATCGTGATTTACGACTACCTCATTATCGGTGGCGGCTCAGCGGGCTGCGTATTAGCCAATCGCCTCAGTGAAGACCCGCAAGTGAGGGTCGGCCTGATTGAAGCTGGGCCGAGTGATAGCAGCGTGCTCATTCATTGCCCCGCCGGACTCGCCTTGCTGGCCAAGAATGGCAAAGCCAATTGGAGCTATCAAACTGTTCCACAAGCCGCACTCAATGGCCGTAGCGGCTTTCAACCGCGCGGCAAGGTGCTCGGCGGCTCGTCTTCAATCAATGCCATGATTTATATCCGTGGTCACCACTCTGATTATGATCACTGGGCCTCCTTGGGTAACACCGGTTGGTCATGGAACGAAGTTCTACCCTACTTTAAGCGCTCCGAAAACAATGAGCGCGGAGCTGACGCTTATCACGGTGTCGGGGGACCACTCAATGTCAAGGATCTAACCACACCCAATCGATTCGGCAAAATATTTTGCGAAGCCGCGATTCAAGCGGGCTATCAGTACAATGCCGACTTCAACGGTGCCGATCAGGAGGGCGTTGGACCTTATCAGGTTACGCACAGAAACGGCGAGCGGTTTTCCGCCGCCAAGGGGTACCTCACACCGATACTGTCTCGCGCCAATCTCACGGTGATCACAGAGGCTCTTACTCAGCGAATACTCTTTGACGGAAAGCGCGCGATCGGGGTGCAATACCTTTATGGCGGACTGACCCTTACTGCCACAGCCAAGCGCGAAGTCCTGTTGACGGCTGGTGCGTTCGGCTCGCCACAGCTCCTCAAATTATCAGGGGTTGGCCCGGCCAGTGAACTCAAGCAACATGGGATCGCCGTTGTTCACGACCTGCCGGGTGTTGGTGAGAATTTGCAAGACCATGCCGACGCCGTGTTGGTCTACGAGTCCACTGCGACCGATCTCTTAGGCATCTCGCTTGCGGGTGCTATCAATGCCGTCAAAGGAATTTTCGAGTGGCGCGATCAGCGCACGGGAATGCTCACCACTAACTTCGCCGAGGCCGGTGGTTTCGTGAAGAGCTCGCCCGATCAGGCCATTCCCGATCTTCAGTTTCACTTTGTGATTGGCAAGTTGGTTAACCACGGTCGCAAGACTATCTTGGGCCACGGCTTCTCCTGTCACGTCTGTGTGCTCAGGCCAAAAAGCCGGGGAAGTGTCAAGCTCGCCTCGGCTAACGTATCAGATAGCCCGTTAATTGATCCGGGGTTTTTGACCCATCAGGACGATATGGACTTACTCGTCAAGGGGGTCCATAGAATGCGCGCCATTATGGAGGCACCGGCCCTTAGCGCCCACCGCGGGCGAGAACTCGCCATCTCGGCCAATGCTAAAACCGATGAGGAAATAAAGGCCTTTATCCGCCAAACCTCCGATACTATTTACCACCCGGTCGGGAGCTGCAAAATGGGTACGGACCCCATGGCGGTGGTCGATCCAGAGCTAAAAGTGCATGGCGTTGAAGGGCTACGTGTGATCGACGCCTCAGTGATGCCGACCCTCATCGGTGGCAATACCAATGCACCGACGATTATGATCGCCGAAAAAGCCGCTGATTTGATACTTGGTTACGGTAAAACCCTGGGGCAAGCTTTGCCCGCACTTGCACCGAGCTTCGCAACGGCCTAGTCCAACTGAATATGCGGCCACTTCGAGAAAGCGCTATACTTAATTCACCAAACAGTGAGTTGATCTTGCGCGATGAAAGCCAGCACCGAAGACCGCCCGCGTGACGCCGAGCGTTCACAACAAACCATTTTAGACTCAGCCCGCGAAGAATTCGCCGAGCATGGCCTAGGCGGGGGGCGTATGGATCGCATTGCAGAACGGGCGGGGCTCAATAAGCGACTCATCTATTACTATTTCAAAGATAAAGAGCAGTTGTTTCAGTCTGTACTCGAGCAAGCTTATCGAGACATTCGGGATGCGGAACGAAAACTGAAGCTGCAAGAGCTTCGGCCCGCAGACGCCATCCGCAGATTGGTCGAGTTCACCTGGAATTATTATCTCGCGCACCCTGAGTTCCTTACCCTCCTCAACAGCGCCAATCTTCATCGAGCGCGCCATCTTGAAACATCCAGCAAAGCCCGAGCCCTGAATTCGCCTCTCATCGAAATGCTCGCGGAAATACTTGAACGAGGTCGCAAAGACGGAAGTTTTCGAGGTGGAGTAGATCCTGTGCAGCTCTATGTGTCGATTGCAGGCCTGTCCTACTTCTACCTTTCTAATAACCACACATTGTCAGCCATCTTTGGGCGCAGCTTAATGACCCCGAAAGCCCGTAATGAACGCCTTTCTCACATGTGCGACGTCATTCTGGGATACGTCCTGAGCAATTAGCGATCTGCTCCTCAATTTAAGTGCGCCGCTTGACGTTTTGGAAAATAAAATTCTATACTCCCTCACCTGTCTATTAACCATCGAGTGAATTAAGACTGAGCGTTAAACGCTCAATACTCCAAGGAGGCCTCACATGTCCAGATTCCGTTTTAGTGTCGCTGCTCAATTTGCAGCCCTCACGATGAGCGCCGTGACCATGACTCCAGCCAGCGCGCAGTGGAAGCCGACCAAGCCCATTACCCTGATAGTCCCGTGGGCCGCTGGCGGCTCGACCGATCAAGTGACGCGCGTCACCGCCGCCGAGTTGGAAAAGCATTTAGGTCAGAAAATCGTCATCTTGAACCAACCGGGCGCCTCCGGCTCCGTGGGCAGCAAGAACGCCTGGGACGCACCCAAGGATGGCTACACTTGGGCTGCAGGCGCCGCCAAGGACCTCGGCACCTACAAGGTCTTGGGAATGTTAGATACCTCCATCAACGATTGGAATCTTTTCCTCAATGTTGCTCACATCTCGGTGGTCGGAGTGAATGCCGACACACCCTACAAGACCATGCCGGAGCTATTAAAGGCTATGAAGGACAGGCCTGGGGCAATTTCGGTATCTACCGCTGGCGTCAATTCCAGCGGTCATGCGGCCATCGAAGCATTGAGTCGAGCAGCCGGTGTCACTTATAAACACGTGACCTATGACGGTGGGGCACCTGCTGCCGTCGCGGCCGGATCGGGCGAAACCCAACTCACCACCCAACTCGCGGCGGAACAAATTGAAATGATCAAGGCCAAGAAAATTCGGCCCCTGGCCGTGGTCGGTGACAAGGCCCTCGAAATCGAAGGATTCGGACGAGTTCCGCCCTTGTCGGACTTCATTCCAGGCTTTAAGGAGCCGATTAACTATTTCGGGATTTTCGTACCCAAAGCAGCGCCACCCGAGGTGGGACAAACCTTGGACAAAATCTGGAATGCCGAAATGATGAAAAACGAGGCGCTACGTAAGTATGCTCAGACACGAGGCGCCATCTTTGCTCCGGCCTCTGGCGAGGAGGCTCAAAAAGCAGTACTCCCGGCGATACAGTCTTACGCCTGGACACAGCATGCTGCCGGCAAGTCCAAAGTATCGCCAGATACCGTTGGGATTGCCAAGCCTTGAGCCTAGGGTTGTGTCATGGTCCGTGAATAACTTGAACGACAAGCAAGATGCCCGGCCAATCTGCACGTGCTGACCTGCTCGGAGGCTTCGCGTGGCTCGCCTTTGGCCTGGTCATTCTGAGCGAGTCTTTACGCATGGATCGCTTCACTAAAATGGGCGCGTTGCTATACACCATGCCCGGGTTTGTGCCGGGTATTCTCGGTAGCATCATCGCCCTTCTCGGTGCGGCGTTGGCCTTGCGAAGCTGGCGCAGATCCAGGCTCGGCCCACAGCGAGAAGCTGAGTCGCTGAACGAGGAGCTCCACGATAGACCACCGCAAGAATCTGAGACCTTGCTCAATCAACGCCTTGGCATGGCATTACCGCTTTGCCTGCTTTACGCTGCGGGCCTGCTCGGACGGGTGCCGTTCTGGCTAGCGACCGGGCTGTTTGTCGCGGTGTTCACTTATTGCTTCACCCCAAAAGACTTACGCTTGAGCCGCAGAATCAGCGCGGCCTTAGTCTCCGGCATCTTGACCACCGCCGTGGTCATCGGAGTCTTTCAATACGTTTTTCTCGTCAGGTTGCCCTAGCATGGTGTCACCCTCGAAGCTCTTGATGAACCAGTGCCGCCGCGAGGCCCAAGATGTTTGAAGGTCTCTTTTCCTTCGGTCGATCCATCGCCACGCTGAGCACACCAGAAACGATTTTCTACGCGCTTCTGGCCTCCCTCGTTGGCGTCGTAATGGGCGCCCTACCTGGTCTCACCGCCACCATGGCCCTGGCTTTGATGACGACATTAACGCTCAAACTTCAGCCCAATCAAGCTTTACTGATCCTGATCTGCACCTATGTTGGCGCTATTTACGGCGGCTCGCGCTCCGCGATACTGCTCAACATTCCCGGGACCCCAGCGTCCGCGGCGTCTTGCTTGGATGGATACGCCTTGGCGCGTCAGGGCATGGCTGGCCGTGCTATGGGAATCGCCACCTCTGGCTCCGTGCTAGGCACCTTGATCGGCATGTTCTTTTTGGCCTTTTTTACGCCACTCTTAGGCAATCTCGCATTAAAATTCGGCGCCTATGAATTTTTTTGGCTTGCCCTGTTCGGCGTCATTATCGCAGGCACCCTCACCGGTGACGATCCGCTCAAGGGCTGGATCGCAGGTATCGCCGGCCTGTTCATCGCAGGTATCGGCCAGGAGCCCCAGTATGGCTATGAGCGCTTCGCCTATGGTGTGCGCGATCTTGCCGGGGGTCTGCAACTTGTCCCGGCCTTGGTGGGCGCGTTTGGCTTCGCTGAACTCTTAACCGCCATAAAGGAGCGCCAGCTTCCGGTGAAGATCAGCGCCTTCGACACCGTTATACCCAGACTGAAAGACATTACCCAGTACTGGCGCACGATCTTGCGCTCAGGACTAATTGGCACTGGAGTGGGCATCGTACCTGGGGTGGGCGAGGATGTCGCGGCCTGGTCCTCCTATGCTGCCGCCAAACGGGCAAGTAAGGAGAAGGCACTTTTTGGCAAGGGCTCGATCGAAGGCTTAATGGCGGCCGAGACCGGTGACAACGCCTGCGTTCCTGGCGCCATTATTCCAGTACTCACTTTGGCGATTCCGGGCTCAGCACCTGCCGCCGTGCTTATGGCCGCGATGATCATTCACGGCGTGAAGCCAGGTCCGATGATCATGATCGAAAATCCTCAATTTGTGTACGACGTGGTGGCCATGATGCTGTTCGCTACCATCGGCATTTTACTTTATGGCTTGGTGCTCACAAAGGCACTGATTCAGGTGCTTAGAGTGCCTCAGCATTTCATCGTGCCAATCATCTTCGTGTTGTGTGCAGTGGGTAGCTTCGCCATCGCTGGCCGATTATTTGACGTCTACGTGATGTTGTTCTTTGGTGTACTCGGATTCTGGTTGCGTCATTATGGTTACCCGATGGCGCCTCTAGTGCTGGGTATCGTGTTGGGCGACTTACTTGAAAAGAACCTGAGGCGCGCACTGATCCTCTCAGACGGCGATCTCCTTCCATTCTTCACTCGCCCCATTTCCGCCGTGGTGGCCGCGATGATTTTTGGCACGATCGCATGGAAGCTGTGGGGATTGTCAAAAATCAGCCGAAGGACTGGGATACCCGCGGGGAGTGACTCATGAAACTTAGTCTGTGTAACGAGGTCCTGCGAGAGCTCTCTTTTCCTAAGCAATGTGAGTTGGCCGCAGGTTTAGGCTACCAGGGCCTGGAGCTTTCACCCTTCACACTCGCGGAAGATCCCTTCTCTCTCACCGAAACTCAGGCCAAAACATTCGCGAGCATCGCGAACGATCACGGACTTGCAATCTCCAGCCTACACTGGTTATTGGTCAAGCCAGATGGCCTATCTTTAGTAACGGATCACCTCTCGACCAGAGCCAGAACCCTTGATTTACTTCATCGTCTCATTGATTTCGCTTCGGCCTGTGGCGCGCAGGCCTTAGTCCATGGCTCTCCCAAGCAACGCTCGCCTGAGCCCGGACAACCCATCGCTCAAGCGCAGGCGCGGCTACGCGACGCGCTTGCCCAACTCGCACCGCATGCTCAGCAAGTTGGGGTGGTCTATTGTATTGAGCCACTCGCCTCGTTCGAAACCCAGGTGATCAACACCGTCGCGCAAGCTGCCGCACTAGTTGATGAGGTTGGATCTTCAGCACTTAAGACCATGCTCGACGTCAGCGCTGCGTCGCACTCCGAAACCGGCTCGATTGCAACTGTCCTGGCGCAATACTTGGCGAGCGGACACATCGCGCACATTCAAGTCAACGACAAAAATCGGCGCGGCCCAGGCCAAGGTGAGACCCCCATCGCCCCGCTCATTGAAGTACTGAAGCAGGCGCGCTACACTGGCTGGATCGCGGTCGAACCCTTCGAATACTTACCCGACGGCCCGACTTGCGCGGCGTTTTGCGCTGGCTACATGCACAGCATTTTGGATTAACGGCCTTGAATTCCGCAGCCTTAAAACACTCAGCCAAGGTCAGCCTTGTTTCGATCGAGTTATTCGAGCGCCCGACCGTGCTTCGCTTGCCGTTTAAGTTTGGTGCGGCCGTGGTCACCGAATGCCCTCAAGCCTTTGTGCGCGTACGCATTTTAGTTGAAGGCCACACTGCCAATGGCTTGGATACGGTTTTTGAGGGCGCGAGCGCCGAACTCATGGTTCCCAAATGGTTCGATAAAGCACCGCAACTCAGCCACGAGGAAAACTTTGATCAGCTTCGTCTTTCCTGTCAATTGGCACGGGCCGCATTTCTGGAAGCAGGCTCAGGGCCGCGGAGCGCCTTCGCCCTATCCCAGATCGGCGGCCAGTCCAGCATTTTTCTAGCCCTAGCCCAAGGGCTTCCGAGGCTCGCTGCGCAGTTCGGCCCGGCCCTGCTCGACAAGGCCATCGCGGACGCACTGCTGCGGTGCTTGAAGCTTAACTGGGCGCAAGGTTTACAAGCAGGAGTACTCGGCGACCCTTATCACGCAGGTTTGAATATTCAATCACCCGCCAAGGTTTTCGCTCGCCATACTGTAGGCATGGTGGATCGACTCGTCGAATCTGATCCGGGTGTTGACCCTCAGGACGGCTTGCCAGCCACTTTAGAAGCGGCAATTCAAACCTACGGGCTGAGTTACTTCAAACTCAAATTATCCGGACGTTCTCCAGATGATATTGAGCGTCTATGCCGTATCCAAGCGGTCATCGCCAAGGTCGCAAATGCACGCGTGACGCTGGACGGCAATGAGACTTTCGAAAGCGCGGAGCAGCTAGGCGCCTACTGGAGAAAACTGAAAGAGAGCGCAGATTTAGCGCCCCTCTTGCACCAAATCTTGCATTTAGAGCAGCCCTTGGCCAGAAGCGTCGCTCTCGTCGAAAGCATTAAAGGCATTGGCTTAGATATTCCTGTCATATTGGACGAATCCGACGACCACCCGGACGTTCTCAAGCAAGGCCTCGCCTTGGGCTACAGCGGCATTTCGAGCAAAGCCTGCAAGGGCATATATCGCTCCATGCAGAGTGCCTTTTTGTTGCATCAAAGGCGCGACCTGACTCCGCACTTGCTACTCTCTGGAGAAGATTTGACTTGTCAAGCAGGTTTAGCCGTTCAGCAAGACACTTTTCTCGCCGCCAGTCTTGGAGTCACTCATATCGAACGTAATGGCCATCACTATGTTCATGGATTTGGATCGGCGCCTCCAGAAGAAGCACTCAGCTTCGCGAAAGGTCATCCGAGCATTTACGAGTCTTCTGGCCAGCAAGGTCCTCGCTTGAGAATTCGCGATGGTCAATTAGATCTGCAATCGCTTTATGTCCCGGGCTTTGCGAGCAAAACTTTCCCGATCTGGGAGAGTCTCTATGTGATGCCCACCTTCCCCTCGAGAAATATTTGAGTATGAGACGATGAGTACAAAGAGACTTGGCATCATCATGCACGGCGTCACCGGCCGCATGGGTTTGAATCAACACCTTATTCGCTCAGTGCTGGCCATTCGCGACCAAGGCGGTGTGCTTATGAGTAATGGTGATCGCGTCATGCCCGACCCGGTTCTCATTGGTCGCAACGCTGAAAAGATCGAAGCCTTAGCGCGCGCCCACAAAGTGGAGCGATGGGGTAGCAATCTGGAGGCGGCACTTGCGAACCCCGAGGACGGCATTTTCTTTGATGCAGGCACCACGCAAATGCGACCTCAGCTTTTAGCGCAGGCGATTCGAGCCGGTAAACATGTGTACTGCGAAAAGCCGATTGCCACCAACTTACGGGAGGCCTTAGACATTGCTCAAACGGCCCAGGCCTCGGGATTAAAACACGGTGCTGTGCAAGATAAGCTTTTTTTACCGGGGTTACGCAAGCTCGACATGTTGCGCCGCTCGGGCTTTTTCGGGCGCATGCTTTCGGTCCGAATTGAGTTCGGTTACTGGGTGTTCGAAGGCGATCTGCAACCCATCCAAAGACCCAGTTGGAACTATCGCGACAAGGACGGCGGCGGCATTATTCTTGACATGGTGTGCCATTGGCGCTATGTCCTCGACCACCTCTTTGGTGAAGTGCAGTCAGTAAGCTGCATTGGCGCCAACCATATTGCACAGCGCTGGGATGAAGACCACAAAGTCTATGTGGCCGATGCCGACGACGCGGCCTACGCCACCTTCCAACTCAAAGGTCATCAGGGCGAACCTGTGATTGCCCAAGTGAATATGAGTTGGACAACCCGGGTGCGGCGCGATGATTTGGTGACCTTCCATGTGGACGGCACGCACGGCTCGGCGGTTGCGGGACTGACCGACTGTCGCGTGCAGAGCCGCATGACCACTCCTCGTCCGGTATGGAACCCGGATGTGAAGCAAACCATGAACTTCCACGATCAGTGGCAAGATATGCCAGATGCTCAGGTCTATGACAACGGCTTCAAGATTCAGTGGGAGCATTTCATTCGACATGTGGTGGACAACGAGCCTTACCGCTGGACCTTGCCCGAAGGGGCGAAGGGTGTGCAACTGGTGGAGGCCGCCTTGCAAAGCTGGAAAGAACGACGCTGGATCGACGTACCTCCGCTAAAGGTTTAAATAGCATGATCCCTCGCTTGCAACTCATTAATGCTACGGGCGTCGAGACTTATCAACTCGTCGGTCAAGTTCAAGAGATACCGAGCGAGGCACCGACCTTCAACCGCATTGCGTACTCGGCAGCCCATGTGGTCGCCGACCCCAGAGCAGCGATTGATCCCTGGCTCCAGTGCGCCGTGGACTGGGATGCCACCATCGCCTATCGTCGGCGTCTATGGTCACTCGGCCTTGGCGTCGCGGAAGCCATGGATACCGCACAGCGTGGCATGGGACTAGATTGGTCAACTTCACTTGAATTGATTGGCCGCTCGATTGAGGCCGCCAAAGAATTTGAAAAAAGCCATCGGGCAGAGAGGTCCGACAGCGACCAGGTAAAGCCACGAGCCCTCCTCGCCTGCGGCTGCGGGACCGATCAACTTATTCTCGAAGAGGTGCGTACCATCGACCAAGTCATTCGCGCCTATGAGGAGCAGATGGAAGCCATCGAGGCCTTGGGCGGTAAATTGATTGTGATGGCGAGTCGTGCCCTTGCCCGCATCGCCAAAAATCCGGCGGACTACGAAAAGGTCTACGACCGAATTCTGAGTCAGGCCAAGCAACCGGTGATCTTGCACTGGCTAGGTGAGATGTTCGATCCGGCGCTTAGCGGCTACTGGGGCTCGAACAATACCGACACGGCGATGCAGACCACACTAGGCGTTATCGCTGCTCACGCAAACAAGGTCGACGGCATCAAGATTTCTCTCCTCGATAAAGATAAAGAGATCAAGATGCGCAGAGCGCTGCCCACTTACGGGGGAAGCGACGGGCAAGGTGTTCGCATGTATACCGGGGACGACTTCAACTACCCCGAACTGATTGCCGGTGACGGCTTCAGCGTAATGCGCAACCAACAACAGAGCGATGCGCTCTTAGGGATTTTCGATGCCATTGCTCCAGCAGCCAGTCGGGCCCTGGCAGCCTTAGCCAGAGGGGACAAGGTAAGCTTCCATACCATCTTGAAGCCAACGGTGGCGCTGTCCCGTCACATCTTTCAAGCGCCAACGCGCTTCTACAAAACCGGTGTCGTGTTCATGGCCTGGCTCAATGGCCACCAGAACCACTTCACGATGGTCGGCGGGCAGCAGTCAACCCGCTCCTTGACTCATTTGTGCGAACTGTTTCGCCTCGCCGATGCGGCGAATCTTTTGGAAAGCCCTGAGCTCGCCGTGCATCGTATGCAAACCTTAACGCGCATGCATGGGCTCGACTAGGAAAATATTTGAGTGCCAACTTGCCCATGCGTGACTTCTCGAAAGACCATCGCCATCTTTCCATCAACACCGCCACGGTGCGAAAAGAGCATGGCCGCGACAAGCCACTCAATGAGATTCTCGACGCCTGCGCTCAGCGCAGTATTCGTGCCGTTGCACCATGGCGCGACCAGGTCGCCGCGGTCGGCCTCAACACGATTTCTAAGCAAATCAGAACGCTTGGGCTAGAGCTGTCGGGATATTGCCGGGGCGGCATGTTCCCCTACAGCGATGCTCATGGCCACCAAACCGCAAGAGAGGACAACCGTCGCGCCGTGGATGAGGCCTGTGTACTCGGCGCTCCTTGCCTGGTGCTGGTGGTTGGCGCGCTGCCCGGCGCGCTCAAGGGCGCGGCGACCCATAAAGACCTTGCCGGCGCCCGCCAGCAAGTCACCGAAGGCATCGCCGAACTCCTCGACTATGCCAAGGCGCAAGGCATGCCTTTGGCGATCGAACCTTTGCACCCGATGTTTGCGGCCGACCGCGCCTGCGTAAACACCTTAGAGCAAGCACTCGATATCTGCGACACTCTTGATCCGCACCGCTCCGGAGCACTCGGAGTAGCGATTGATGTTTACCACGTCTGGTGGGATCCAAAGCTTAGTGCCCAAATCGCTCGCGCCGGCACAAGAATTAAAGCCTTCCACGTCTGCGACTGGCTCACTCCCACCACTGATTTGCTCAATGATCGCGGCATGATGGGTGACGGCGTGATCGACATTCCTCAAATCCGAGGCTGGGTGGAGGCGCAAGGGTTTCAGGGTTATAGCGAGGTCGAAATCTTCTCAATCAACCGTTGGTGGCAAAAAGGCAGCGACGAAGTGTTGGATACCTGCATTGCCCGGCATCGAAGCGCCGTCTAATAACCTGCACACTGCGCTGCCAAGTCTTAAAGCGCCTTCAAGAACGATTCCCTCACTTTTTGTCACGAGAGCTTCTCTCGAAGAAAGTCTCTAGAGTCACAAAACCTCACGCATCAAAGCGCTGCACCGTTTTACAATCTGAATCCGCGCGTTTTTCGCTCGCCGGTTTCTAACCCGCCCGTTTTTCGCCGACCCAATTCAAACCCATTCCAACCTTCAGGCCAAGCCATGACCTCACGCAACGTCGCCAGAACCACCAGCCATAGCCTTCAAGTCGCCAGCGACTTGTACCAGTTTGTAAACTCGGAAGTGCTCCCTGGCACGGGCGTCGATAGCGCCAAATTCTGGGCAGGTTTCGATGCCCTGGTCAAGGACCTTGCCCCCAAAAATGCCGCGCTTCTCGCCGAACGTGATCGTCTGCAGCTTGAACTGGACGCATGGCATAAAGCTCACCCCGGCCCCATCGCCGATATGCCCGCTTACCGCGCTTTTCTCGCCAAGATTGGATACTTGGTCCCTGAGCCCGCAGACTTTACAGCGACCACGACCCATGTTGACGCTGAACTGGCTCTGCAAGCGGGTCCCCAATTGGTGGTTCCTATTCTTAATGCTCGCTATGCATTGAACGCCGCCAATGCGCGTTGGGGTTCACTATATGACGCACTGTATGGCACTGATGCCATCTCCGAGGCCGGTGGCGCAGATCGCGCGGGAGGCTACAACCCGGTGCGCGGCGCCAAGGTGATTGAATTCGCTCGCAATGTTTTGGACCAAAGCGCAACCTTGGGCGGAGCCTCTCACAAGGACGCCACCGCCTATAAAGTGGTCGGCGGCAAACTCACCGTGACGCTCAAGAACGGCGCCACCGCCTATCTAAACGACCCTGACCAATTCCAGGGCTATCAAGGCACGGCTGATGCACCTTCATCGATCTTGCTTCGTCACAACGGCATTCATCTCGACATCCAAATCAATCGCACCACACCGATTGGTCAAAGCGATGCCGCTGGTGTCTCCGACATCGTCATGGAAGCCGCTCTTTCGACCATTCTCGATCTGGAGGATTCCGTCGCGGTCGTGGACTCCGAAGATAAAGTGCTGGCCTATCGCAATTGGCTTGGCATCTTGAAGGGCACACTTACCGAGGAAGTCAGCAAGGGTGGCAAAACCTTTACGCGCGGCTTGAACCCGGATCGCAAATACACCAAGGCTAGTGGTGCCGATGAATTTGTGCTGCATGGCCGCTCCTTGCTTTTTATCCGAAATGTCGGCCACCTGATGAGTAACCCAGCCATTCTCTACGGCAATAATCAGGAAATCCCCGAAGGCATTTTGGATGCCGTGATCAGCACTGCCGCCGCCGTGCATGACATCAAACGCACCGGCACACCGGGCATCAACAACTCCCGCACGGGTTCGGTCTATATCGTTAAGCCCAAAATGCATGGTCCTGCCGAAGTGGCCTTCGCCAGCGAATTGTTCGCCCGTGTCGAATCGTTGTTAGGGTTACCCGAGAACACCGTAAAGCTTGGCATCATGGACGAAGAGCGACGCACCAGCGTCAACCTCAAAGCCTGTATCGCCGCCGCGAAATCACGCGTTGCCTTTATCAACACCGGCTTCCTGGACCGCACAGGTGACGAAATGCATACCGCCATGTATGCCGGAGCCATGATTCGCAAGGCCGACATGAAGTCCTCCGCCTGGATCGCTGCGTACGAGAAGAGCAATGTCTTGGTGGGTTTGAACTGTGGTCTACGGGGACGCGCTCAGATCGGCAAAGGCATGTGGGCCATGCCCGACCTGATGGCCGCGATGCTGGAACAAAAAATCGCACATCCCAAAGCCGGTGCCAATACTGCCTGGGTGCCCTCGCCCACGGCGGCCACCTTGCATGCACTTCACTATCACGCGGTGAACGTCAGTGCCGTTCAGCTTGCGCTGGAAGCCACCAAGTACAGCAACGAACGCGAGACCTTGCTCAACAATCTCTTGCAGATCCCCGTCGCCAAAGATCGCAACTGGACAGACACCGAAAAGCAGCAAGAAATTGACAACAATGCTCAAGGCATCCTGGGCTATGTGGTGCGTTGGATCGACCAAGGCGTGGGCTGCTCGAAAGTGCCGGACATCCATAATGTCGGGCTCATGGAAGATCGCGCCACCCTGCGTATCTCGAGCCAGCACATTGCCAACTGGCTGCTGCACGGCGTTGTCACTGAAGCCCAGGTGCGCGCCACCTTCGAGCGCATGGCCAAGGTCGTGGACGGACAAAATACCGGTGACCCGCTCTATAAAAACATGGCCGACAACTTCGCAACCTCCTCCGCTTATAAAGCAGCATGCGATCTGGTCTTCAAGGGGCTTGAGCAACCCAGTGGCTACACCGAGCCCATATTGCATGCCTGGCGCTTGCGAGTTAAGGCTGCTTAAGACTCAGGCCGGGGTGAGCGGCGGCGGTTTGCCGATAGAAAGGTAAGATTCAAAGTGTGAGCAAACAACAATCCAACGCCGACTGCCCCTGCCGACTCCGAGAACCCCAACCACTAAGTTACGGCCAGTGTTGCCAGCCCTGGCATTTAGGCTTAATTGAAGGCAAACACGCGCCCACTGCCGAGGCCTTAATGCGCTCGCGCTATAGCGCCTACGCCCTCGCCAAACGCAATGATGAGCAAGGCCATGCGATGTTGCGCTACCTGCTTGGTACATGGCACATCAGCACCGCGCCCGGCGACATCGAACTGGGGCCCACGCAATGGATCGGACTCGACCTGATCCATGCCCAAGAAGGTGTTGACGCCGCCATTGTCGAATTTATCGCCTACCTGAAGGTGAATGGTAAGGCTGAAAAAATGCATGAAATCAGTCGCTTCTTCCGAGTGGACGGCGCCTGGAAATATATTGACGGAGACATTGGCTGAAGCAAGGGAAAGCTGCCCACGGATTAGTCAGCAGCAAGTCCGGTGTGCCGTCGCTATTCGCGCGACACCCTCTTCTTGGCGCCGTGTACTCGAGGCTCATGCGCCTGCAACGTGAACCCGGCCTTAGCGAACTGCCCTAAGTGTTTCACCAGATAAGGCATCACTTCGCGCAATTGTGCCTCCAGCACCCAAGGCGGGTTAATCACAAACATCCCGCTACCCATCATGCCGAAGCCCTGCTCATCCAGCTCAGCAACTGTCATGCTGACATTCAACCAGCTCACCTGCAAACGCTCCAAGCGCTCCAGCATGCGCCACCATTCCTGGCGATTGATCATCGGGTACCAAATCAAATAAGTACCTGAGGCAAATCGAAGCAAGCTGTCCTTGACGGCGTTGAAGACGTGGTTATAGTCCTCCTTCAACTCATAGGACGGATCAATCAACACCATACCTCGCCGTGGCGGCGGCGGGAGAGATGCCTTCAGGCCAACAAAGCCATCAATGTGTTGCATGGAGATAGCACGTTGCCCGGCGAAATGCTCGCGCAGCAAGGTGAAATCTGTCGAGTGCAATTCGTACAGCTTGAGCTTGTCGCCAGGACGAATCAGGTAGGCACTGATGCTCGGCGAACCAGGATAGAGCGTCAGCTTATCAGGCTTGGCGGTCGTCGAATTGGTGTGCTTGACCAGATCAACATATTGAGCGAGCAAGGGCGGCAGGTCTTCACGGCTAAAGAGCTTGGTGATACCGTCCTCATGTTCAGCATTGCGCTGGGCATGCTTGCTACTCAAGGAATACGCACCGGCACCGGCATGGCTATCGACCACCCAATAGGGCTTGACTTTCTCATTGAAATGGTTGAGCACCGCGGTTTGCACCACATGCTTGAGCACATCGGCATGATTGCCAGCGTGAAAAGAATGACGATAAGCGAGCATAGTAAAAATTCAGGAAGCCTTGCGAAACTGGGTGAGACCAATCGCCGACGATACCACCAACACTGTGGCACCCATTAACATCGCTTGATTCATCCCAGCTGTATCGGCGATCCAGCCCGCCAACACCGGCCCGAAGGCTTGGCCTACCGCAAACACCATCGTGAACATATTCAGAGCTTTAGCCCACAGGCTCTGAGGTAGGGTTTTGCGGGCCAGTGCGGTCATCGCGGCAGGCACCATGAAAAACGAGCCACCGACCATCACCACCGAAACCAGTAAAGCCGGTTCACTCCGTAAGACAATCGGAAGGGCGCTACCAAGCGCGGTACACATCGAGGCCGCAGTAAAGGTGGAGCTGGGTTTCCAGCGCGCCATGGGCTTCTGCCACACCCAACCTGAGGCCATGACTGCAAGCCCCATCACCACCCACAGCGATGTCGACACAAACACGCCGAGCTTCATCTCCTTCAACCAGGCGATCACAAAGGTCATGTAAATGATGTAGCCCATGCCGAACAAAAAATATGCAAAGGTAATCCAAGCGTAGTTGTGCCAGGGGAAGGGGTCTTTCGCCAGCTTGGCGGGTGGACCTTCAATCTGATTCACGCTAAGGATGGGCAGGACAGCCAGCACAGCGCCGACCAAGCCGAGGGTCAGCCAGGCCGCGGCCCAGGTCATGCCCCCCGAAAGTACCGGAAAAACCACGAGCCCACTGAGTGCAATACCCAGGCCGCCACCCGCGAAAAATATCGCAATCGCCGAACCTGCTTTTTGCGGATCGCTGGAATAACGCGCCGCCACCAAAGCTCCTCCGCAAGAAAACACCCAGGCCGACCCTATTCCGGCGATAAAGCGCCACAACAGCATCCAAAACAGATTGCGCGTCAGGCCTACGGCGGCAACGCAGACCACGGTGGCGACTAACCCAACGATAAATAAGCGTGACGAGCGATATCGGATGAGGAGAAGCATGCCACTCAAGCCACCGAGCGCGTAGCCGATGGAATTGGCGGTGTTGAGCCAACCCGAGGCGGCATAATCCCAGATCAAATCCTCGCGCATGGCGGGAAGAATCAGCGCGTAGGCAAAACGGCCAAAACCATTGACCACCGCGATTGCGAGGGCGAGGAATACGGCGGTCCAAAGATTAGTGGGTGCGAGCGAAGGGGTCTGAACAGTGGTCATGACGGGAGCCTACACCAAGGCGGGTTCGCGCTGGTTTGAGCGCTCCGCTCTAAAGTTGCACTTGTAGAATCTTGCGCAAGGCCGTACCTTCTTGTTTATCGCCTAGGCGCTCCCCTTCCACACCGGCTTAATCACACCCCAAAAGGATGACGCTCATGACTACCATTTATGATTTTTCCGCCAAGCTGCTCAGAGGCAAGACCAAAAAGCTTTCCGACTTCAAGGGCAAGGCCCTAGTGGTGGTAAACACCGCGAGTAAATGTGGTCTCACCCCCCAGTACGAAGGACTGGAAAAGCTCTACAAAACCTATAAAAGTCAGGGGCTAGAAATTATCGGCTTCCCTTGCAATCAGTTCGGTGAGCAAGAACCTGGCGCAGCGAATGAGATCGAAGAATTCTGCTCGATCAACTATGGCGTGAGCTTCACCATGTTCGACAAAGTGGATGTCAATGGCGAGAATGCTGATCCTCTTTTCAAATGGCTCAAGAAGGAGGCTCCAGGCCTCTTGGGTAGCGAGGCCATTAAATGGAACTTCACCAAGTTCATCGTCGGCAAAGACGGTAAGGTCATCGAACGGATCGCATCCACTACAGAACCGGCCAATATGACTCATGCCATTGAAGCAGCCCTAGGCGCTATCGATTGATGCGGAACTGGCCTCCTTTTCGAAAGTACGACCATGTCTAATCCCACATCATCTACGCCAGAGAGTTACGACCCGACCTTTCAGACCTTGCTCTATGACCTCAAGGACGGGATCGCCACGATCACCTTGAATCGTCCGGAGAGGATGAACGCCTTCACGACACAGATGCGCGACGATTTGATAGCCGCCTTCGACCTGACCGATGCAGACGATGCCGTGCGTGCAGTGATCGTGACGGGCGCGGGCAAGGCTTTTTGCGCGGGCGCTGATCTTTCCGGTGGCGGAAAAACCTTCGACTATGACTCCCGTGCCGAAGAGGCGCGTAATAGCACCAAGGTAGGCGGGGTGTATCGCGACGGTGGCGGTATGGCGACTTTGCGAATTTTCGAAAGTCTAAAACCGGTCATTGGTGCAATCAACGGTGCCGCCGTGGGCATCGGCATGACGATGCAACTACCGATGGACATTCGCCTGGCGTCCACCTCGGCCAGATTCGGCTTTGTCTTTGCGCGCCGTGGCATTGTTCCCGAGGCCGCCTCTTCCTGGTTTTTGGCGCGCGCCGTCGGCATGCAAACCGCCTTAGAGTGGTGTTTTACTGGGCGCGTTTTTAGTGCTCAAGAAGCGCTCGACCAAAAGCTGGTGCGCTCCATCCATGCGCCCGAAGATCTTCTCCCCGCCGCGCGCGCCCTCGCCCGAGAAATTGCTGACAACACGGCACCGGTATCCATCGCGCTGACTCGCCAAATGTTATGGCGAATTAATTCGGCACCCCATCCGATGGATGCACACCGGATTGACAGCCGTGCGATTCAGGCCAGAGGCCAAAGCGCCGACACCCGCGAAGGTGTGTCGGCCTTCCTCGAAAAGCGTGCACCGGTTTACACCGATAAGGTTTCCAAGGATATGCCTGAGTTTTTCCCCTGGTGGGACGAGCCTGAGTTCAAGTAAGTGAGAAAAAAGACTTGAGCGCGACAGAAGGATTCATGGCCGCCTGAGGCGATGGACTGATGCCCGCCTCAAGAAGTTTGCGCGCGGCCAGATGATCCTGAGGCGCATTCACCGACTCAACACACCTCAGCTTGTCGGCTTGATAATGAAGAATCGAAAAGCTTGCACTTGTTGCGCCAGGTCGCCGATAGGATTGAGCCTCTTTTGGCAAAAGCCCGGCCATTTGCAAACGCAGACTGCCCTGCTCCGACCAAAACCAGGGCAAAGCATCGTATCGGCCAGCGCCGCTTGCAGGTATGACTTCTAGACCACTCCCCGACGCGATTTGCGCGATTTTCTTGGCCACAGCGCGTGCCTGATCATTGGCGTTCTGAACGGATTCCAAGCGCACTCGTGCGCCGTCCGGCATAGGAAACGAGCAACAATCGCCTATTGCAAAAATCACGGGGTCACTGGTGCACAGGCTCGCATCCACGACCACGCCATTGTCGCACTCCAATAGAGCATCCAAGGCAAGTGATTGTTCTGGTTGCGCGCCAATGCCAATCAGAAGTAGATCTACTGACTCGCGTTGCCCGTCGACTTCAATCGCTGCAACGACGGGGCTACCATCCAACGCTTTCCCGTAATGGTAATTACCCAATTTGGCATTCAGTTTAATGGTGATACCCGCCGCGCGATGGGTTTCCAAAACATACTCTGCAAGCTCGGCAGACACCGAGCGACCCATCAGGCGAGGTGCCATTTCAATCACCGTCACCGTTTTACCCAGTGCCCGCGCTGTCGCGGCCACTTCGAGGCCAATAAAACCGCCGCCGAGCACCGTCACATGACTCGCCGCATGCAGCTTCGACCGAAGCGCATCGGCATCACCCAGTGTTCTCAAGGCAAAGGCATTCGTCAAACCGCTCGCCAAGCCTGGCAAAGCGCGCGCCCGAGTGCCGGTGGCAAGCACCAGGAAGTCGTAGGGCAAACACAGCCCTGATTTCAGATGAACCTGCCGTGTGGTGCGATCAATGCGCACAGCCGCATCACCCAAATGAGTTTGCACACCGGCCGTATCAAACCAAGCCGCTGATCGATGGGCTTGCTGCGCCGCATCCTCTGTCTTGAGAAACACCTTAGACAAAGGTGGGCGATGATAGGGCAGCACCGCCTCTTCACAAACCAACTGGGTTGCCCCTGCAATACCGAGCTCATGCAGCCCCGCGGATAATTGAGCGCCCGCATGGCCTCCACCGAGGATGACGATGCGTGGAGGCGGCAAAGACCGAGCCAGAAGATTCGAAGCGGAAGCGTTTGCAGCTTCGGGATTATTGCTGAGTGGGTTATTCATTCGCATGGGACCGATTAACGATACACCCCGTCCCAGGCACCGGGCTGAACGGTGGCGGTCTTGCCATCCTCGCTTGCAATCGGGCGGTTCATGGTGAAGGTATTTTCGCGGGTGACATAGGCGTAGTCCATATAGCCCATGCGAGCCAAGGGCTGCATCCCGGCCGTATCAATCAACCCGTCTTTGATGACCCGCTCATCAATGAAGATGCCGACCACGACACCAAACACCACGTACTTTTTGTCGGAAGGACGTCGTTTGGTATTCGGCGTGGAAAAATCGGGAAGCTCAATCGTCCTCCAATGGCGACACTCAAATGCCGCCGGACTCTCACCTACTCGTGCGCTCCTTACCACGCCACCGGGCGTTGCAGTGAGGCCCGCCAATCTGAACTCGTCTACCCCGTGGATGACAGGAGCAGAACTAAGATTCATTTGCTCACGCAAGTCGTAAGTCGCAATCGAGCAGGTGAACTCACCATTCGCTTCAATGTTACGCAATGAGTCTTTCAGGCCCACCGAGGAAAACATAACCACGGGTGGGTTGTCACTGACCGCATTAAAAAAGCTATAGGGGGCAAGATTGTGAACTCCGGCGGCACTGACGGTAGAAATCCAACCAATAGGACGGGGGGCCATCAGGGCTTTGAATGGATCAAACTTCAAGCCATGGCGATTGGAGTCAGTTTCGTAGAACATATTATCTTTATGAAAATTTTTATTGGCGAACCAGCGCCCATACGCGGGCCGGTGTAAAGGGCATATCGAACTGTTTCACACCCAAGGGGCGCAAAGCGTTGAGCATGGCATTCGAAAGCGCAGGTAAAGATCCCGAACAGCCGGATTCTCCCACGCCCTTGGCACCCAGCTCATTGAGCTTGGTGGGCACGGGATGATCGTCCCAAGAAATATTGTTCAACCATCCTACGCGCGGCATAGGATAGTCCATGAAGCTACCGGTCAAGAGCTGACCGCTCTCCTCATCATAAACCGCGTGCTCTCCAAAGGCCTGACCCACGCCTTGCATCACGCCACCATGAACTTGGCCGAGCACCAATTGGCGCGAAATCACATTGCCGAGGTCATCAATGGCGGAGTAGTTCACGATCTCGGTCACACCGGTTTGCGGATCGATTTCGATCTCAGCGATATGGCATCCGTTAGGGTAGGTAGTGCCTGAGGTGGCATCGCCTTGCGCATCGAGCGGATGAGTTCCATTCTCAGTCGCCAATTGTTTGGCCAGTTCGATCAGCCCAATACTCTTTCCAGCGCCCTCAATTCGACCGTTCGCGAAGGTGAAGTCTGCAAGGTTTCCTCCTAGAATGCGTGAGGCTTGCTGAATCGCTTTTTCGATAATCCTGGGCACCAAAACTTTAAAGGCACTGCCTGCACCATACAAAGAGCGTGAACCGCCCGTGCCATTGCCTACCAAACTCTGGGCCGGGTCACTGGCACGGTAGCGCACGTCCTGCAGCGAGAGCCCAAGCCCATCGGCCACTAACTGAGCGAAGGTGGTCTCATGGCCTTGCCCAGAGGGGCCGGTCACGCCATACAGGTTGAGTCGACCATTCGCATCCCAGCAACCACTCACATTGTCCTTGACGGCACCGGCGCCGGAGGCCTCCAAATAACTTGCCACACCAATGCCACGGCGCTTACCGTTTTTCTCGGCCAAGGCGCGACGCCCGGCAAATCCGTCGTAGTCCGCTAAGCGTAACGCCTTATCCAGCACGGCTTCAAACTCGCCGCAGTCATAGACTGTGACGTTGGCGGTGGCGTAGGGAAAAGCGTCTTTTGGAATAAAGTTTTTACGACGCAAGGCGACCGGGTCAAAACCATGTTCGGCCGCCGCAGCGTCCACTAAGGTTTCAATCGCAAAAGCAATGTCGGGTCGACCCGCGCCGCGATAAGCGGATACTGGTACCGTATTTGTGAATACTAGGCGCGACGTCATATGCAAAGCGGGTACTCGGTAAACGCCTCCCATCGTGACCGAGACATTCTTACTACCGATAAAGGCGCCCCAATAACAGTTGAAGGCACCGAGATCGATGGTGTCATTGAAGCGAATCGCCAGAATCTGGCCTTCAGCATCCAGCGCTAAATGACCTTCCAAAGTCAGCGCACGGCCGTGCCAGTCGCTCACGAACAGCTCGCTGCGCGAGGCCGTCCACTTGACGGGGCGCCCTAGCTTTTTAGAGGCCAACATTAACAACACTTGTTCGCTGTAGGTGCCACCTCGCAACCCGAAGGAGCCGCCGACGTCCTGAGCGATGACTTCAATCTTGTCCGTGGGTAGGCCCGATACCGCCGAGAGCGTGCCCCGCATGCCCAACATGCCTTGTGTCGGTGTATACACTTGATAGCGCTCGCTCCTCGCGTCGTAGCTCGCCATGCAGGAGCGCAACTCCATCGGCGCACCAATCAGGCGCTGGCTATTAATACGATGTGTAGTCTTAAACTTTGCCGCAGCAAAGGCAGCATCGACAACAGAGGCATTACCTGCTTCAAAATCCATCGCAATGTTACCGGGCGCCTGTGGGTGAATGGCGGCAGCGTCATTGGACAATGCCTTCGCAACACTCGAAAGTGGCGCAAGATCATCATAGTCAATGACGGCCAGTTCGCTCGCATCTTGAGCCAGTTGCGCCGAGCTTGCAATCACCATGGCGATCGGCTGGCCCACGAAGAGCACCTTGTCACTCGCAAGTAAGGGCATTGCGGCAACCTTTTGATCCTTTCCGTGCTTATCCACCAAAGGCGCACCGGTCGGCAGCGGCTTAAAACCCTCGGCATCAGCGTCCGCTGCACTGAGCACCAGTAACACGCCAGAGGCGGAGCGAACCGCGCTGAGGTCAACAGACTTGATTAAGGCATGGGGCCGGTCCGAACGAATCATGAAGGCATAGGCTTGGCCCGGCAGGTTCCAGTCTGCGGCATAGCGACCTTGACCGGACACCAAGCGTAGGTCTTCGTGGCGGGCAGGTTGCAGACTTGCACTCATGCTGCACTCCCTGCGCTATTCGAGGCCATTAGCACGGCGGCCTGTTTGACCGCCGCAATAATGTTCACGTAACCCGTACACCGGCATAAATTGCCCGCTAAGCCCTCGCGGATTTGATCATCGTTGGGGTTGGGATGACGCTTAAGCAGATCGACGGTCGCCATGATCATCCCCGGCGTGCAAAAGCCGCATTGAAGGCCATGACATGCTGAGAAAGCTTGTTGCACCGGGTGCAGGGCGGGCATTGTTGGGGTGGTATTACCGGTCGTGAAATCGACCCGGGACTCGCGACCAGGGGCTAAACCTTCAATCGTCGTAATCACCCGCCCATCCGCCTGCACAGCCAATAGGGTGCACGACTTCACTGCCTGACCATCAAGGTGCACGGTGCAGCAACCGCACTGGCTGGTGTCGCAGCCGACATGGGTTC
>JANLRI010000690.1:0-15987 GCA_031361565.1 Betaproteobacteria bacterium
CGCCATAGCTTTCGACAATATCGCGATTTTGATGAACCGCATCGGCGGTGCCACGGTACCAACTCTCATCGTCGTTGCGCTGCTGCGCAGGCAAGAGATCAACAAACTCGTTCATCTCGGTTTTCAGGAAGGCCCAGCCGCGCTGTAAGTGTCGCAACAAACTGTGAGACTTATACTGGGTGATGACACCGATTCGGCGAATTCCAGAATTCAGGCAATTCGACAGGGCAAAATCCACGATGCGAAACTTTCCGCCGAAATAAACAGCGGGCTTGGCGCGCTTGTCCGTCAAGTCCATCAAGCGGCTGCCCCGGCCTCCCGCCAGCACCAGGGCAATTGCCTGCTTGGGCAGATCCAGGCTCATGGCCAAATTATGCGATTCCATCAAAATCCTCTGTTCTTATTCAAGCGAAACGGTCTCTCCAGCCACTATAGGCTAACCTATTCGCAAGTGCCGTTGCAACCTTGAAACCGACCGACGGGCAGCCCATTGTCCAGGCCGACGTTTGATAGCCACCAATCAGCTCGGCCAAGTGCTTAAAATTCTAAGCAATCTTAGTATTTCTGACTCTCCTCATCGAAGGATTTTCCCGTGTCGAATCGTATTCATTCAGCAGACTCCGGCTTTAGCGCCGAGATTAACCGACATCTTCTTGGGCATATCGGGGTAGAACCTGACCAAGCGTCCCGTAACCAGTTAATGCTGGCGGTGTCGCAGGCCGCGCGCGAAGAGCTGTCGAAGCGCTGGGTCAAAACACAGGCCCAGGAACACCAAGCCAAAGCCCGTCGAGTGGTGTATTTGTCGATGGAGTTTTTGATTGGTCGAACCATGGTCAACGCCTTAGACGCGCTTAACTTGCGCCAAGACGCCACCCACGGGCTGATGGCCCATGCGCAAAATCTTGAAGACATCGCAGATCAGGAGCCCGACGCTGGCTTAGGCAATGGCGGCTTAGGTCGGCTCGCCGCCTGCTTTCTGGATTCTATGGCCACCCTTGAGTTGCCCTCGTTCGGCTATGGCATTCGTTATGAGTACGGCATGTTCGCCCAAGACATTCAAGCCGGTTGCCAGATCGAGTATCCGGACTCCTGGCTTCGCAACGGCACCCCCTGGGAATTTCCCCGCGCTCAGGTTCACTACGCCGTGCGTTTTGGGGGCTGGGTCGAACATATTGGTGACAGTGTTGTCTGGCGCCACGCTGGCGAGGTACAAGCCCAAGCCAATGATATGGTCATTCCCGGTTATGGCACCGATAAGGTCAGCACCCTGCGTCTATGGAAAGCCGCCGCACCAGATCAGATTGATCTCGGCGCATTCAACACTGGCGACTACGCGCGAGCGGCCAATGCCAAAAATGAATACGAGAATATTTCCTGGGTCCTCTACCCCAATGACAGTACACCAGCAGGCCGCGAACTTCGCTTAAAGCAAGAGTATTTCTTTGTTTCAGCTTCGATTCAGGATCTCATCCAACGCCATCTTAGTGAACATCCCACGCTGGAGAATCTTGCCGAGTATGTGGCCATTCATTTGAACGACACCCACCCCGCCATTGGTGTCGCCGAGCTGATGCGTGTGCTCTGTGACGAGCACGGATTGTCCTGGGAAAGTGCCTGGGCGATTTGTGGCAACACTTTTTCCTACACTAACCATACCTTGATGCCCGAAGCGCTCGAGACTTGGCCGGTCGGCCTGTTACAGCATGTTTTGCCCCGGCACCTGGAAATCATCTTCCGCATCAACAAAGAGTTTCTTGAATTGGCCGCCAAGTACCGGCCCAACGACAACGATTTTCTCGCCCGACTATCGTTGATTGATGAACATGGCGAGCGCCGTGTTCGCATGGCCCATCTGTCGATTGTGGGTAGCCACCAAGTCAACGGCGTGTCCGCCCTGCACTCGGACCTCCTGGTTCAAACCATCTTCGCTGACTTTGCCAGCATCTGGCCGGAGCGCTTCACCAATATGACCAATGGCATCACACCACGCCGCTGGCTGGCCCAGGCCAATACTGGCCTGGCAGCGCTGCTCGATCAACACATTGGCAAGCACTGGCGCTTGGACCTGAATCAACTCGAGCGCCTGAACCCACTGAAGGATAGCGTTGGGTTTGGTGAGGCCTTCATGGCCATCAAAACTTCAAACAAGATTCGACTCGCCAAGCATATTGAGCACTCCACCGGTTTCAAGGTCGACCCCACCAGCCTTTTTGATGTGCAGGTCAAACGCATCCATGAGTACAAGCGTCAACTACTCAATGTGCTCCATGTCATTACCCGGTATCAGGCGATCCTGGCGGAGCCGAATGCCCCTTGGGTGCCCCGTACCGTGATTTTTGCGGGCAAGGCCGCTTCGTCTTATCACACCGCCAAGTCAATCATTCGCCTGATCCACGATGTCGGTGCGATCATAAACAAAGACATTCGCATCGGTGACAAACTCAAGATCGTGTTTATCCCAAACTATAGTGTGTCCGTGGCGGAAATAATCATGCCGGGTGCCGACTTGTCCGAGCAAATTTCCACGGCTGGAACCGAAGCATCGGGCACGGGTAACATGAAGCTCGCTTTGAACGGCGCACTCACCATTGGCACCGACGATGGTGCCAACATCGAAATTCGCCAGAACGTAGGCGACGACAACATCTTTATTTTTGGCCTCAAGACCCCGGAGGTGCAAGCCATGAAACAAGGCGGCTACCAGCCCATGCGCCACTATGAGGGCAACGCCGCCTTAAAATCCGTCCTCGACTCGATTGCGGGCGGGCGCTTTTCCCCCGAAGAGCCGGGTCGCTACCGGGCACTGGTGGACTCTTTGCTTTGGGGCGGTGACCATTACATGCTTTTGGCCGACTATGAATCCTACATCGCGACCCAGTTGCGGGTCGATGACCTTTTTAAGTCACCTCTCGCCTGGCGGCGTAGTGCCATCGCTAATGTGGCCGGCATGGGTGTTTTTTCATCCGATAGAACGATTGGCCAATATGCGCGCAAAATCTGGGGAATCGAGCCTAATGCACGCTAGGCGCCCACAACGATGGCCGCGCCGAGCGAGGGTGGTAGGGTGCCTGCCAGACTTGGACCGGACATGATGAATCCCCTGACGGCGCTCGACATCAAGCGTATTTGCACGGGTCAGCACAGCGACCCGTTCTCGGTACTCGGCCCGCACCTCGTTGAAGGCAGGCAGCTTTTCATTCGTACCTTTTTGCCTAACGCTCAACAAGTTCAAGTGATCGAAGTGTCTAGTAGGCGCCTCATTGGCAAATTGCATGCCGTGAATAAAGAGGGGTTTTTCGAACGCGCTTTTCCTGCCACGACCCCAACCACCTATCGACTAAGAATAACTTGGGCTGACGGCAGCGAGACCATCGCGCACGACCCCTATCGCTTCGCGCCTCGGCTCTCCGATCTCGATCTTTGGCTATTTAACGAAGGAACCCATTTACGCCCTTACGAAATGCTTGGTGCGGAGCCCCTCCAGGTGGATGGAATAGCAGGTGCGCGCTTTAGTGTCTGGGCGCCGAATGCCTCAAGAGTGAGCGTGGTGGGTAACTTCAACTTTTGGGACGGTCGTCGCCATCCCATGCGCTTACACGCGGCCAGTGGTGTCTGGGAGATCTTTCTTCCTGAGGTTGCAATCGGAGCTCTTTACAAATTTGAAATCCGCTCGTCCGAGGGGCATGTTCTGCCCGCTCGCGCTGATCCCTATGCTAGGCGTTCCGAATTGCGTCCTGCGACCGCCAGCATCGTCGCTCACTTGCCGCCCCTTCTACCTGCCGATGCTCGCTGGCGCCAAGCCAATAGCCTCAAAGCGCCGATGAGCATTTACGAGGTTCATCTGGGCTCCTGGCGACGAAAATTAGTCAAGGCCAATGATGGAGGAACGAATGCGGAGCACGGCCAATGGCTCAACTGGGATGAACTTGCTGAAACCCTGATTCCTTATGCCCAGCAAATGGGCTTCACCCATCTCGAACTTCTTCCCATTCATGAGCATCCCTTTGATGGCTCCTGGGGTTATCAACCGATTGCGCTGTATTCGCCCACCTCCCGGTTTGGTGACCCCGCTGGCCTGACCCGCTTTATCTCAGCCTGCCATGCTACGGGTCTTGGTGTTTTACTGGATTGGGTGCCGGCGCATTTTCCCAATGATGTGCATGGCCTTGCCCAATTTGACGGCACTCCACTCTATGAATACGCCGACCCGCGCGAAGGCTTTCATAGGGATTGGAAGACACTAATTTACAACTTCGCGCGCCCCCAGGTTAAAAGCTTTTTGCAGGGCAATAGCCTTTACTGGTTGGAACGTTTTGGGGTGGATGGCTTACGTGTCGACGCCGTCAGCTCAATGCTGTATCGAGACTACAGCCGTGAGCCCGGCGAATGGCTTCCCAACGAAATGGGCGGACGAGAAAATCTCGAAGCGATCGCCTTACTCAAGCGTATTAATGAAATCATCGGCAGCGAACGACCCGAGGCCATGACGGCCGCGGAAGAATCGACGTCCTTTCCCGGCGTCTCTCGCCCCACCTATGACCACGGTCTTGGCTTTCACTATAAGTGGAACATGGGTTGGATGCACGACACCTTGAGCTACATGGCGCGCGACCCCATCTACCGCAAGCATCACCACAATGAAATGACCTTCGGCATGGCCTATGCCTATAGCGAAAACTTTATCCTGCCGATCTCCCATGATGAGGTCGTGCATGGCAAGGGTTCACTGATTAGCAAAATGCCCGGCGATCTTTGGCAAAAGTTTGCCAATCTTCGGGCCTATCTAGGCTTCATGTTTACCCATCCCGGTAAAAAACTATTGTTCATGGGCTGCGAGTTTGGGCAATGGAAGGAATGGAATCACGATCAAAGCCTGGACTGGCATTTGCTTACCGAGCCCAATCATGAAGGCGTTCGCTGCTTGGTGCGCGACCTCAATCAGTTGTACCGAGGCACCGCGGCTCTTCACGAATTGGATTTCGAAGCGCGTGGTTTCGAATGGCTTGACGCCAATGATGCAGAACAATCCGTTCTGACCTATTTGCGGCGCGGCCAGGCAGAACGATCACTGTGCGTGGTGATCTGCAACTTTACACCCATGCCTCATCGAGCGTACCGGCTTGGTGTTCCTCACGCCGGAGTCTACCGGGAACGGCTGAATACGGATTCTGCGTATTATGGTGGCTCCAATGTCGGCACTCCGCTCGCCCAGGCTCTGGCCGAGGAGATTCCCTGGCAAGGTCAGCGTTTTTCTGTGTTGATCAACTTGCCACCACTCGCCACCTTGGTGTTGGAGTGGGTGGGTTGACAAAACGACTGCTCCCAGGCCGTCCCTGGCCACTTGGGTCACATTATGATGGCCTCGGTGTCAATTTTGCGGTTACCTCGCTAGGGGCGACGGCCATGGAGTTGTGCCTCTTCGATGACGACGGTGTTCATGAAGTTGCCCGCATCGTGCTCGCTACGCGCAGCGAGGATGTTTGGCACGGCTATCTCGCCGGTGGACAGCCAGGTCAGGTCTACGGCTTTCGCGCTCATGGCCCATGGCAGACTGAACTTGGGCTGCGCTTCAACGCTGAGAAACTATTACTCGATCCTTACGCAAGAGAAATTGTCGGACGTTTCGAATGGCGCGACGAACACTTCGCCCAGGATCGACAACGACCCAACATCCTCGACCCAAGAGACAACTCTGCCTGGGCTTTGAAGGCCAGGGTATGCGCATCGGGTGCTCCATCGAAAAACCTGGAAGCGCAGGGGGTGCTCCGTCATTGCGAACCATATGACTGGCAAGGCGATCAACCGCCTGGCAGGCCCAGCGCCGAATTGGTGCTGTACGAAATGCATGTCAAGGGCTTTTCAAAACGCAATGCGTTGGTACCCGAGGCGCTGCGCGGCACCTTTGCCGGTCTTGCTCACCCGAGCTCGATCGCACATTTAAAACGTTTAGGTGTCAACGCCGTCAATCTACTCCCGGTGCACTTTGCTATCGATGAAGAGCGCTTGGCGAGCATGGGGCTGAGCAATTATTGGGGCTACAACACACTCGGTTTTTTTGCTCTGAACGCGCGCCTGGTGAGTGAGGCGTCAAAGCATCGTCCGCGCGATGAGTTTCGCGACATGGTCAAGGCCTTGCATCAAGCCAACGTAGAGGTACTGCTCGATGTGGTCTATAACCATACTGCTGAATCCGATGAGTACGGCCCAACACTCAGTTTTCGCGGCCTGGACAATACAATTTATTACCGCCTGTCTGCGAATGATCAGGCGCGCTACGAAAACCATACCGGCTGCGGCAACACCTTAGACATTCGCCAACCCAGGGTCTTGCAGTTGGTGCTCGACAGTCTTCGTTATTGGGTTGAAGAGATGCATGTCGACGGTTTTCGCTTCGATCTGGCGACGGTTTTAGGACGAGGAGATCAAGGTTTTGATGCGCGGGCTACGTTCTTTCAAGCGCTAGCTCAGGACCCAATACTCTCCAAGATCAAACTGATCGCCGAACCCTGGGACATCGGACCAGGCGGTTATCAAGTCGGGAACTTTCCGCGCGGCTGGCATGAGTGGAATGATCAGTTTCGCGATGCAATGCGACGCTATTGGTTGCATGCCGAAAAGCCACACGTGACCCGTGGCGATTTCGCGTTGCGCCTATGCGGCTCGGCAGATTTGTATCAGCATCAGGGCCGTGCCCCGGCCACCTCAATTAACTATGTTGTTTCGCACGACGGCTTCACCTTACGCGACTTAGTCAGTTACAAAGCGCGCCACAATCTCGCCAATGGCGAGAGCAATGGCGACGGTCACGGCAACAACCTGAGCTTCAATGCTGGTGTTGAAGGCCCGAGCGAGAGCGCCGAGGTGAACGCACTCCGGTCACGCTTGCAAAGAACCTTGCTCGCGAGCACCCTCCTCTCACAAGGCACGCCCATGCTCTCGGCAGGCGACGAGTTGGGCCATACCCAGGGTGGTAACAATAACCCGTACTGTCAGGACAATGAGTGCACTTGGATCGACTGGAGCAACACTGACCAGGAACTGATTGCCTTTACCGCCCGAGTCATCGCTCTACGCAAACAGTGGATGCCCTTCTCGTCCAATGAATGGACCACGGGTCGAGCAAACGCACAGGGACAGACCGATCTTGCTTGGTTCAAGCCCGATGGCTGTGCGTTACAAAGGCCTGACTGGCATGATCCTGACGCGCACGCTCTGGCCTGCCTGATCCAACGCCAAGGCGAGGTGATGGTTATGCTGTTTAATCCAGAGCATCACGCGCAGAGTTTCCATCTGCCCAAGGGAGAATGGGATGTGCTGCTCAACACCGCTGTGCCCAGGGGCTCGCTCAGCGCCTCGCATGACGCGCGACTCTCAAAGGATGACAGGCGCCCGGGGGATGAGGCGGTGATCGATAAGACCCGCATAGTGAAATTACGAATGATGGAATCCCGAGTCATGGAATCCCGAATCACTCATCAACTCCTCGCCGAATCGCACAGCCTTATCTTGCTAAGACGGAGGGGCGCCCCATGACCTTGCGTCGTGCCAGTGGCATCCTCCTGCATCCCACCAGTTTGCCCGGCCCCCACGGTTCTGGCGACTTTGGCGCGGCCGCTTATCACTTTGTCGATTGGTTAAAAGTCGCAGGCCAGAAGCTATGGCAAGTACTCCCCTTAGGTGGTGTCGGCCCAGGATATTCACCCTATATGAGTTGCTCGGCCTTCGCGGGCAATGTACTCATGATTGATTTGCAAGACTTGCGAGAGCGAGGTTGGCTCACTTCAGAGGACTTAACAGACAGCGAAGTTTTCACGTCCAATCCAGACTCACCATACCGAGTGGATTTCGCGAAGAGTGTTCCTTGGCGGATGGCCAAACTAGAGATCGCCGCGCATTGTTTTCAAGAGAAAATCGATCCCGATGCTCAGAGAGCATTTCGTGACTTTCACAAGAGCCACGCTCATTGGTTAGATGACTACGCCCTCTACATGAGCCTGAGTGATGCCCTCGGCAGTGGCGACTGGACCCTCTGGCCTCAAGGCTTGGCGCAGCGTAAACCGGAGGCGATTCAGGCAGCACGCAACGAGTACGCCGTTCGCATTTATTTCTGGCTCTTTTGCCAATGGTGTTTCTTTCGCCAATGGCGCGCGCTTAAAGAGTATGCCAATCAAGCCGAGGTGCAAATCATCGGCGACGCACCCATTTTTGTCGCGCACCAAAGCGCCGATGTTTGGGCCCATCCCGAGCTTTTCAAATTGGACGCCAATGGACAACCGACCGTAGTCGCTGGCGTCCCGCCGGACTATTTCAGTGCAACGGGTCAGCGCTGGGGCAATCCAATTTACGATTGGCGGGCGCACAAACGCGAGGGCTATGCCTGGTGGATCGAACGCATACGACACAGCATCGAGCTGGTCGATATCTTGCGCATCGATCACTTCCGTGGCTTCGTTGATTACTGGGAAATTCCTGTCAACGAGCCCACGGCCATGAAGGGCACTTGGATCAAAGGCCCTGGTGCGGCACTCTTCAAAGCCGTCCGCGCAGCGCTGGGAGACCTTGCAATCATCGCGGAAGATCTGGGCATCCTGACACCGCAAGTCGAAGCGTTACGCGCTCAGCTTGGCTACCCCGGCATGCGCATTCTCCATTTCGCATTTAGCGGTAGGGCGACCAACCTCTATCTACCTCATAACTACGAGGCCAACACCGTCGCCTATACCGGTACGCATGACAACAATACGAGTCGAGGCTGGTGGGCCGAGCTTGATGAAAGCACGCGCAACCAGGTCCGGGATTATTTTTCGCTGCGCGGTGACGCCGAGGAGCAAATTCACTGGAAGCTCATCGAAGCCTGCTGCTCAAGTGTCGCCGCAACCGTCCTCTATCCGATGCAAGATGTGCTGGGCTTAGGCGCAGAGAGTCGCATGAATCTGCCGGGCATTGGCACGGACTATTGGGCTTGGCGGTTTTCTTGGGAGCAGGTGCATGATTGGCACGCGCCTCGGCTGGCAAACCTCGGTCGAAAGTTTGCTCGGACCTGAATTACCCTATTCGACTTTGGTGTGGACGCCTCAGTCCCCGTTTCAAGTTTATGTCGATACGGTTTCGCTTGCGCCCGAACTCGATGCAAACCATAGGGAAGGACCGGACTTTACGTCTATCAGTGGATGCTTTGGTCGCATTAGGTGTGAGCAACGTCTCGCTAACAAAAGCTTAGTTCGTGTAAATTGCTTCCGAGTTGCATTGCTATTTGCCATTGAAGCAGTGCGAGGGCACTCATCCGCCATATTGGGGATTGCCACCGGCAACCCAGTGACTGATTCAGACGATCATTAGATCGCGAGCTACACGCTTGGCAGCCAATCAGCAGTTTATTCCAGATATCCTTGCAATCGCCACGCGGTACATCGCCAGATCGCCTAGTTTGATAAGTTCCGACGGACTTCAGCGACTAATAGAGAGTTGCTTGGGACTATGCCGTGGATGGGCAAGTTCAACCGGAACCAGACCAAAAGGGCTGCCTGGATTGCGCCGGATACGTCCGTATGGTCTGGGGCTTTCCGCATAGTTTCGAGGCGTCCTGTTACACCGATCAAATTCCGCTATCCCTGAGCATTCAACCCGATTGCGGCACCCTGCCACATCGCGCATGGCAAATGTTCATTGGGGCACCAATAGCGCGGACCGACATCGTTTCATCTCCAGTCGAAAATCCATCAATGGGTCAACCTTCCGTGACCTTCAAGGTAAATCGGTACTCGATGGCACTGGACATTATGCTAAGGCTTTTCGAGCCACACGCCGTCTCTGAACTTTAGCAGTATGAGCCTTAGCTCCCCACGAAATACCGCCGCTTGATATCGTGCTCAGAGCCCGCCTCAAACTGGACCGGAACCCACTCGTCTGGCCTCTCTTTCAGGTCCTGAGGCTTCCAAGTATCCGCGCTAGTCGAGCCGGTTTCCTCAAGGTGACGCTTAACCGATTCACGGAACCGATGGTGGGCAAACAATCGCATGAACTCACCAAAATAGATATCGGCAACGCGTTGACTCCCGCGAATGATAAGCATGTTCTCATCATTGGTATCAACGCTGGCCTCGCTAAAGTTTGCCGAACCTGCGAGAGTGATCGGTGAGGGTCCGAGCGGATCAATCAGCATGAACTTGGTATGAACCCAGTTCACATGCACACCCAGGGGAGTACCCTCTTTGTTCCACCCGTCAACCCAGTCGACAAAAATCCGATTTCCCAAGGCCATTCCAATATTTTTATGTCTGCGAATACGCTCAGTATCGGCGATGGCTTCCGCGCGAGACGCCAGGGTTCCACCATTTACATATTTATCTAGCAAGGCAAATCGAAGCAAGCCATCGTTTTTATCGTATACCGGGCGAAAGTCTTTCGCAATACCAAACGGGAAGGTCATGAACAAGGGCTTGGCGACGTCCGCGAGCTCGACCCACCAATCATAGATCTTGCGTCCGCGATGGGGTGAAAAGATCGCCGTAATCGGCTCCGAATCGTTGGCTGGCGGCATGGCATTTTCGGTTTCAGCCCAGTCTTTGAGATCCTCTGGGACGGGATCATCTTTGAGCTGCGACCAGTAGTCAAAAAACTGCTGAGCCACTGACCCATCGTGGACGACATGGCCAGCATTAAGCTGCCCAAAAAACGCATTTCGACTAACGTTAGTGGAACCTGTCCAAACAGACACCGGCTGATCGTTCTTACTCAGCACAATGAATTTATTATGCATGAGCTTTGCGTTAGCCCGTGGGATGCAGAGCGACTTGATATGTGCCTTGGCGATTTCTACTTCATTCGCGTTACCCGTAGTATCGTCCAACCCATGATAAATAATCTTAACCTTTGCACCACCAGCCTTGGCCGCTTTGAAAGCGCCTAACACCTCGGGCCATTGCAACTCATAGATCGCCGCATGTAGGCTGTAGGTATCGTCCTTCGCCTTCGCTACAAACTTTATTAGAGCGGGCAACAGACCGCGCGTAAGCCACTCGTACGCAGGTGCGCCAACTTCGTCAAGCGTCTTACCGGGAAAGCGGTTCACGAAGGCCTGCGATGCAATCGCACCTCGGTTGAAATGGACATCATGCTTCTCACCGATTTCTGATTCGGTTGCAACGGTGACGCTGGTCGCAGTCTTTTCAATCAAAGCACCGGGAGCACCAAACATCGGGATCACGCGATACCGATACTGATTACCCGGCTTGGCGGAATAATCTGCCCACTGGAAGGCTTGAATGGGATGCTCAATGCTGTTCGCATCCTCAATTCCGGTGGAGGGTCGAATGCTGGCGAATGTTTTGTTGCCCCGCAACCATATCGTTTGATTGTTCGCTACCTCGGTGCGTTCGATAGCGAACCCCATAAGGGCATTTGCGTCTGCCTTTTGCATGTCGAAGGCTAGGAAGACTACGTGGGTGCCGGTTATGGCACGTACTGTCACTAGTCCCGTGCTTTTTAGTCTCATCCTAGTCTCCCAACCAACTTAGTTAAAGCAATAAATTAGCGCATCATCGTACTGGCGAGAAATTCAGAAAGCAATCCTCTATTTGGGGGAGTTAGTATCGCCCATCCGTACTAAAGACTCCTCTCGAAATGTTATCGCGCATGTATTAGACTGCCACGCTGTATTGTTGACTTTGCCCTATTCGCATTATTCCTTAGCCTTCACACTGCTACCCGAATGCCCTCCGTGGAAAGGACACGCAGCAGATCTTTGTAGGGCCTAATGAACTCGTCGAATGGACTTGCCTTATCCCGCTTCTGCTGGATGAAGCCGCTTAGGCTGCCCAGTTCGCTCAAAGAAATGTTCGGCTGTTTATTTTCTAAGTTCTTGTGACGTTCGTATTCAGTAACAATTTTCCCAAGGTATTGCTCCATCTTCGTCGCGAGCTCGTATAGCTCTTTGCAATTCGTGAAGACCTCACCGCTGTTGGAGAATTTCTGCTTAACTATTTCTAGAGCGAGCTGAATTTCGTTGACAATCGCCATCTGAGCACGATACGTCTCGAGTGGTAAGTCTGTCCAGGGCAACGGATCGTTCCGGTTTGCATCCTTTGTGCAACCTGCCCTCAGAAGGCGTCGCACCTTCTTTGTCGCTACATACTCTCGGATGACGGCGTCGGCCATAGCTTTCCTGAACTCGTTCAGCGCGGATTCGCGTGAATGCCATTTGATGTAAGCCTGAACAAGGACACCGCCTACTACGGTAAGCAAAACCATTTGGACGCAAAACTCCAGAATCTTGAATCCCAGACTGACCGACTTTTCGGAGTCAGCCGAAGCAAGTGTGAGACCGAGACTGACAAATCCGACCAAAACTAATAGTGCGAGGATTACCAGATCCCTATATTTAGGGGGCCGAATAGGCCAGCGGGGCTTTTGATTCACGGGTTGCTCCATCGTAGGGTGATCTTACAGCTAACGAAGATATGGACTACCCCCAACCGAGGTGACACCGTAGGTGGCAAGGCGATGGTTCTGAAGTCATCAACTCTCAAAGGAACGGTCGCCATGGATACGACTATCGAAATTGGGGTCAATTTGCCAAAGATTGTTTACGGATCATTGTGTAACTATTGCATTCCCGTAGATATCCCCAATTGAGAGGATTGATTTTTCAGTCGATTTGTTAAAGAGTCGGCGGTGGATCAAACGAGAGAGGCCGTCCCCATACATATCGTGTTCCTAATTGATTTCGTCGGCCATTTGAAATCTCGGACACCAATGCTCAACAGCCTAGGCAAAGAGGAAGGCCGACGTTGGCGCGGCGGATTCCGCAATGCAACTACTCACCGATAGGCCATTTTGTGGCGACGCCGGTCCGAGTACACCGATCCTGGGTCGTCACGGACGTAACTGGCAACCCTCTGTAGATTCCACCCGAGGGCACAAGACTCATACTCTTTCCGAGCGCAAAGCTTGGCTGCGGATTTCAGTAAAGTCCGGTCCAGTGTTTCAGTAAAGCTCGGTCCAGCGTTTCAGAAATGTTCGGTCCAGTGTTTCAATAAAGTCCGGTCCACTTTGAGTGGTCGGGCGAGGGGCGTTTAGCCTCTGGAGTTTTGATCGAGATTGATTTGCACGACAACCCCTATCGTGGGTGCCTTTGCCTGTTGGCAAGGAGTACCTGGCGATGGTTCAAACGAGGTTGTCGATGCGCAGAATTAAAGAGATATTGCGGCTCAGAGCCGAAGTAGGATTGAGCGAGCGCCGGATTGCGGCGTCGGTGGGCGCATCGCGTTCCAGCGTCCAGCAGTGCTTGCAAAGAGCGCGCGCAGAAGGTCTGGCGTGGCCTGGCTGCCAGGACTTGAGTGAGGAAGAGATTTACGCTCGTCTTTACCATCGGCAGGGTCGCCCCGCAAAGTCCTTGGCGCCGTTGCCGGACTTTGCCAAGGTGCATGTGGAGCTGGCTCGCAAGGGTGTCACCCGGGAATTGCTCTGGCAAGAGTACAAGGCAGCTCAACCCGATGGCTTGCAATACACTTCATTTTGCACGCTATACCGCGCCTGGTTGGCAACCCATGAGACGGTGTTTCGCCAGACCCATGTACCGGGCGAGAAGTTGTTTGTGGATTACGCGGGGCAAACGGTGGCGATCACCGATCCGGCCACAGGCAATACGCATTCGGCACAGATCTTCGTGGCGGTGCTGGGGGCGAGCAATTACACGTTTGCCGAGGCGACGCTCTCACAGAGCCTGCCCGATTGGTTGGGCAGCCACGTGCGGGCGCTCAGGTTCTTTGGCGGTGCGCCCAGGATCATCGTGCCGGACAACCTCAAATCGGCGATCACCAAGGCCCGTCGTTACGATCCTGAGCTGAACCCCTCCTATGCAGAGTTTGCACAGCACTACGGCATTGCGGTGCTCCCTGCCCGAGTGCGTAAGCCTCGCGATAAGGCTAATGTAGAAAACGGCGTGCTCTTGGTCACCCGCTGGATTCTGGCGCGTCTGCGCCATCACACCTTCTTCAGTCTGGGCGAACTCAATGAATCCGTCGTTCACTGGCTGAGGGTGCTCAATGAGCGGCCCTTCAAGAAGATGGAGGGTTCGCGCCTGTCGCGCTTTGAGAGCACCGAGCGGGCGCTTCTCGCGCCATCGCCGCTGCGCCACTACGAGTTTGCGCAGTGGAAACAAGTCAAGGTGCATCCCGATTACCACGTCCAGGTCGATAAGATGTTTTACTCAGTGCCGTACCGCCTGGTGGGCCAAACCTTAGAGGCTCGGGTGAGTGCCCAGATGCTGGAGTTGTTTCTAGGCGGCAAACTCGTCTCGACCCACTACCTGGGAACCATCCTCGGGCATTTCTATACCCACCCCGAGCACCGCGCACCCGCACACAGCGCCCAGATTGATCAGACGATGGAGCGGATGTTCTCAAGGGCGGCTCAAATTGGACCGGCTACCCGCGAAGTGATTCAGCGTCAGGCCAGCCATCGCAAGCACCCCGAGCAAACGCTGCGCGCAGCCCAAGGCATCGTGCGCATGGCTCAGGACTTCAGCGCCCCTCAGCTCGAACAGGCTTGCCTGAGAGCGCTCGGCCTGGGCGTCTATAGCTACCGTGCGGTTCATACGCTCATTAAATCGGCCGTACCTGAGGCGCCGATTGCAACCGCCGCTCCCGAACACGCCAACGTGCGCGGGTCCGACTACTTCCATTGACCTCACCCACCCCCCAGGAGACTTCCCTCATGCTCGTACAACCCATGATCACCCAACTGAGCGCTCTCAAGCTCAAAGGTATGGCTCAAGCTTTACACCATCAAATGCAAAGCCGAGACCTGCAACAACTGTCCTTCGAAGATCGGCTCGGCATGCTGATCGAGCAAGAACATACCGAGCGGGCCAGCTACCGCATGGCCCAGCGCTTACGCTGGGCCAAACTGATGCAAAGCGCCTGCCTGGAGGATATCGACACCACAACCCTTCGGGGATTGGAGGCCGGCCAATGGGGCCAGCTCATCGATCTGCGCTGGGTGGCCCAGCATCTGAACGTACTCATCTGTGGTCCCACAGGGGTCGGTAAAAGTTATTTGGCAAGCGCCCTGGCTCACGCCGCCTGTCGCGCCGATCTCTCGGTACGCTGTTACCGACTGCCGCGATTGATTGACGAACTGGTGCGCGTCACTGCCCTGCACAAGCGTGCCACCTTCTTACGCCAGATCGCAAAAGTTGAGCTACTGATTATCGATGACTTCGGACTCACGCCAATGACCGACACCACGGTGCGCGACCTGCTCGAAATACTGGAAGATCGCTACGACCGGCAATCGACCATGATCACCAGCCAACTGCCCATCGAACAATGGCACCACTACCTGGGCGACAAAACGGTGGCCGACGCCATCCTCGATCGCCTCGTTCACAACGCCTACAAACTCAACCTCAAAGGCGAGTCTATGCGCAAATCCAAAGCCCTCAACCGGGCTAAAGCAGACCACAAAGCAACAAACCGTTGACCAATTCACTAACTTAGGACACAGTCCAATCCGTCGTGCACTTCAATCTCAAAAACTGGACCGGAACTTACTGAACAGCTGGACCGGACATTATTGAAACAGTGGACCGACTTGGCTGAAATCCGCACTTGGCATCCGAGCGCAGTTCAAACATAGTGGCGGATCCCTACACATGGGGTTTCACTTTGATTGCGCTAGCCAGTTGGAACCGCCACATTCGACCAAGGGAATCCCTGCGGTTGCGACTTGCCCGATGGAGAGAATGGATCCCATTTTGAAGCCCACAGCACTTCGGCCTAAAGACTGGGAGCTTTTGACTACCCAAAATTTAATGCGCCCATGTTTGATCCAAGCTCGGACATGCTGCCTTGGACGTCATCATGAACTTGTCGCCACCGGCATGAACGCTATTGCTGCGGATCGCGACGAACGGTCCGCTGCATGTTTGAGGAACGGGCTGTGGTCACTGCATCGCAATTAGGAATAGTGTGGTTGCGGGAATGC
>JANLRI010000035.1:0-2430 GCA_031361565.1 Betaproteobacteria bacterium
AGAAACGCTGGGGCGGCAAGTTGATTCTGAAGGGCATCCTGGACGTTGAGGATGCCAATACGGCTATGAATAGTGGTGCGGACGCCATTATTGTCTCGAATCATGGAGGTAGGCAATTGGACGGCGCTCAATCCTCCATCAAGGGGCTGCGGGCCATTGCTGAAGCGGTGGGCAGCAAGATTGAAGTGCATATGGACGGTGGTATCCGCAGCGGGCAGGACGTAATCAAGGCCTTGGCTCTCGGCGCTAAAGGCACCTACATTGGCCGTTCTTTCTTGTATGGACTGGGCGCGATGGGCGAGGAGGGCGTGACCAAGGCGCTGTCCATCATTCGCAACGAGCTCGATATCACGATGGCCTTCTGCGGACATCGTGATATACGCAATGTCGACCAGTCGATACTCTTGCCTGGAACGTTTGAGAAGCTTTAAAGTGTTGAGTCGACTATTCTTGAGTCTGGTGCCACACTAGTCTATGCTTGCCTGTATGAAGATTCATCAAGAAGACATTGCGCCTATCGCCGCACGAACCCTCGGGCACTATGAAGCTCGTGCCCAGGAATTTTGGGAAGGCACGCGAGACCATGACGTTAGCCAGAATATCGCTGCCTTATTGACCAATATCCAGGCGACCAAGCCCTTCACCTTGCTTGATTTTGGTTGCGGTCCAGGGCGAGACCTGATCACTTTTCGCGACCTCGGGCATCGCGTCATCGGTCTCGAAGGCGCGGCTGCTTTGGCGGCGATGGCTCGCGCTCATAGTGGCTGTGAGGTCTGGCAGCAGAACTTTATTCAACTTGAATTACCGGACGCGCATTTCGACGGCGTTTTTGCCAATGCCGTGTTGTTTCATATTCCGAATTTGATCTTGCCACGGGTGCTCAAGGAGCTTTACTCAACCTTAAAGCCAGGTGGCGTATTGTTTTGCTCTAACCCTCGTGGCGAAGGACAAGAGAGCTGGAACGGCGAGCGTTTTGGCGCGTTTCACGACCTGGCTTCATGGCAGGCGTACATGACAACGGCCGGATTTTTTGAGCTGACGCATTACTACCGTCCAACGGGTTTGCCTTTGGACCAGCAGCCTTGGTTGGCTAGCGTCTGGCGGCGTCCAGCTTAGATTCCTTATGCAACTAGCTGCAGTGCTATTGACTTAGCCGGGAGGCTGCGAGCGCGCAGTTGCCCGCAACCCGCATCCACGTCTTGACCGGCCGAGCGTCTGAGAGTGGTGAGTATGCCGCGCTTATTAAGCGCTCGGGCCATCGCCTCAGCTCGCTCCCAAGGTGGTCTTGTAAAGTCAGTGCCTTCAACACTGTTAAAAGGAATCAGGTTCATCACGGCGTATTTTCCAGCGAGTAATTCGGCGATTCCGTCGATCTCCTCTGCACCGTCATTAATCCCGTCCATGAGCGCCCATTGGTATTGGATTGGATAGCCGGTGGTTTTCGCATAAGCTTGTGCTAGCGCGACCAATTCGGCCGGTTCCAACCTCGGAGCGCGGGGCAGTAATCTAGCGCGCAAAACCGGCTTCGTCGAGTGCAAGGAGAGCGCAAGTGCAGGCTTTACTGTCAGGGTTGGCAGTCGTTCAAAAACTCTCGCATCACCTACGGTCGAGAACACAATGTTCTTGTGCGCGATTCCACCTAAAGTGCCCAGGGCTTGAATCACGTCGATCACATTGTCAAGATTGTGGGCGGGTTCGCCCATGCCCATAAAAACCACTTTGCGAACCGTGCGAATTTGTCGGGCTAGGGCCACCTGGGCGAGCATCTCTGCACTCCCCAATTGGCGCAGCAACCCAGAGCGCCCAGTCATGCAAAAAACACAACCCACAGCACAGCCCACTTGACTGGAAATGCACACACCGTCGCGAGGGAGCAGTACGGTTTCCACAGTTTGTGCATCACTCATCTTCAACAACAGGCGGATGGATTGGTCTTCGGCGAAATGTTTCGACTCAATCGTCGCGATGCTGCCCAGCTTCTCTCCGAGCGCGCAGATTTGCTCGGCGAGCCGCTTCGGAAAGACGTGTTGTGGCCGACAGCCTGGAGTCGATAGTGAGAGGCCTTGTAGCCACAGACGAAGGACTCGCTCCTCGTGGCAAGGTTTTGCATCCAAGCTTTTGAGATAATCGCGCAGGGTTTGAAGTTGATTGAACATTGGGGTGATCGTACCAAACCCGCCGCGGCGCCGCCCAAGGAGCATTGGCTGGCCCACGATTACATCATTCCCGGGCTATTTGGTGCCTCATAGCCACGCTCCTGGATATACTGTCGCCGACCCTTAGAAAAAGCTGACCGCTCGAAAAGCAGACCCATGGCTCATCCTACTTTTGACTACATCATCATTGGCGCAGGTACGGCCGGTTGCCTGCTCGCTAATCGCCTGTCCGCCGATTCAAACAAACGGGTATTACTCATCGAAGCGGGGCGCA
>JANLRI010000142.1:0-17721 GCA_031361565.1 Betaproteobacteria bacterium
CCCTTCTCTGCATGGGCCAGACCATAGACGGCCACTTCCTGAATGGCCTCCATCTTGTACAGGTACTGCTCGACCTCGGCCGGCCACACTTTGAAGCCCGACACATTAATCATGTCTTTGACCCGATCTACGATAAAAACATACCCCTCATCATCCATGCGACCGATATCACCAGAATGCAGCCAACCATTGCGTAGAGCCTGACAAGTCTCTTCGGGTCTGTTCCAATAACCCTTCATCACACCGGGGCCCTTGATCACAATTTCACCCCAAGCACCATGGCCCATCTCTTGATCGGCTTCATCATGAATGGCCAGCTCGAAGTTCTCAACCGCCCGACCAACCGAGCCAAAGCGATGGGACACTAAATCGTTGTAGCAGGCGAACGGGGAGCACTCGGTCAAGCCGTATCCTTCAAAGATAGGCCGACCAAACTTCTCAGTCCAACGCTTCGAGATTTCTTCTGGCATGGTGGCCGCTGCCGACATCTCGAAGCGAACAGTGGAAAGATCGTAGGGACTGAGATCCATCGCGAGTAGGGCGATAAAAATCGTGGGTACTCCGAAGAACATGGTGATGCCTTCGTGACCTATCGATTTCATAACCACGTCGGGCACGAAACGACGGAACATCACTAGGCAGGCGCCACAACGAACGCCAGCGTTCATGATGAAATTCTGGCCATAGACGTGGAAAAGCGGCAAAAAAAGCGCAAGCTTGTCGTGCACCGTATAGGCGGCGTACTTTGCACAGGTGGCCACATTGCTGTCGATATTGTGCTGGGACAGCTCCACGCCCTTCGGAAAACCGGTAGTACCAGAGGAATACAAAATGGCAGCCGTGTCTTGTGCAGCGCGTTGTTCCAGCACGACCGGATGCTTTTTCAAGCGCGCTTTTCCCACACCGATCCAATCGGCCAGACTGCCCTGCCCGGCCCCGTCCGTCACCACCCGATACTGCAGTGCCGGACAATCCAGCGGCACATTCGACAACAATTCGGCCTCAGTGAACACCAGTTTGCTCCCTGAGTCATCCAGGAGGTAGCGCACCTCCTCTTTCTTTAAAATCGCATTAATAGTCACCGAGATCGCACCAATTTTTTGAATGGCGTAATAGGCGACGACAAATTCAGGCACATTCGGTAGATACAGTGCGATCCGATCCCCGGCTCTCAAACCGGCCTCGATCAGGCCCGCCGCAAGTTGCTCCGAGAGCTCATTGATTTGCCGATAGGTGAAAGACTTACCCTCGAAGCGAATCAGTATTTGCTCAGGGTACTTTGCAGCGCTGTCGATCAGGGCTGAGGCGATATTCATGTGTTGTCTCCAGACGAGCCCGGGCCGCCCTTGGCCAAGCTCACATTTAGGTTCATGCTTGCGCGTAGAGCGGTGTTCGGTTTTGCGCATGAGAATACACGAGTGCAGGCACGAGCATATCGGTGATAATCCACTGATGACCACATCCATTTTCAAACGTCCTGTCGACATCGACAAAATCAATTCCATCCACGCCCAATCCGTGGTCGCTCTATTAGGTATCGAATTTATAGAGGTCGGCCCGGACTTTTTATTAGCCCGCATGCCAGTTGACGCCCGGACCACTCAACCCATGGGAATCTTGCATGGAGGCTCGTCCATCTTACTAGCCGAAACACTTGGCTCAGTGGCCGCAATTTTCGCCAGCGAACCAGGCTTTGCGGCCGTGGGTTTGGAGATCAATGCCAATCATCTCCGTGCAGTAACGAAGGGTTGGGTGACGGGAAAATGCACTCCCGTGCATATCGGTCGCACCACCCAGGTATGGGCCATCGAAATACGCGATGACGCCCAAAAAATGGTGTGTATCGCAAGAATTACCATGGCGATTGTGGTGGACCAGCGTAGCGAGGCTGGAAAGACGCTCTCTAAGCTTGCATGAAGGTGAGTTCAACTTTTCAATGCCTTGCGCTTGCCTCGCCTACTCGGTAAAGGGAGTAGCTCATGTCCTCCGCGTCAGCCTTCGGCCGCCGCTCACCCTTTACTTCCCTACTCCCTTTACCGAGTAGGCGAGGCAGAGACAGTGAATAGTTGAGATCTTTCGGGGAGGGTCCGCGCTGTCTCATGATCTGGCCGACGTGGCACTCAGCAGAGCGGGGTAAAGGAGTTGGAGCAGTTCAGTTGGCGCATGCGCCAACCTGCGGAAACGGGGAGCGCCTGCCAGCGCCTCCCAGCAAGGCCTGGGGGACACCCGCGGCGCTGAGTGCCACGTCGGCCAGATCCCACTCAGAAGCAGAAATTACTTGACTGAAACCTTCTTTGGCATCTGCCACTTTTTCCAAGCAGCTAGCACGGCATTAGGATATTCCGGTCGACCGAGGCTACCGTTGTAACGACCTAGCGCTCGAAACAAATCACCGCGCTCAATATCCAAATAGTGGCGCAAAATTGTGCAGCCATAGCGCAGATTCACGCGCATCTTAAAAAGCTGGGTCGTGTCGCCATCACTCAGCACTCGCGTCCAAAAGGGCATCACTTGGGTGTAGCCGCGCGCGCCTGCGCTGGAGACGGCATAGCGACGGAAATAGCTTTCCACTTCCACCAGGCCCAAGACTAACTCCGGATCGAGTCCGGCGCGTTGTGCCTCATAGCGCAAACTCAACAAAAACTCGATGCGCTCACGATGCTCGGGCTTCCATTTGCGGGGTAGCTTCGGAGCCGTAAAAGCCAACCAGTCAATTCTTTGCTCGATCGATTCAAACCTGGGTTCGGGCGCAGACTGATCGGCGATTGCCGCGGCCATCGCCGTTTGCACTGAGGCGCTGAGCGGCTCGTATTGTTGAGCACCCGCGTGGGCACGGCCCATCCCCGCGGAGACCGAACCCAGTAGAACGAAAAAAGCGAGCGCAAACCTCTGCGCCCGCTTTCCAATGGGATGAAAAAACAATCCTTTAAACACTCACCGTATCCGCCTGATCCTTAAACTCTTGCATCTGATCGAAGTTCATATAGCGATAGATCTTGTCGCCCGACTGATTCAGCGCAGCGATATCGCTAAGATATTCCTGCTTGGTAGGTATGCGGCCCAGCTTAGAGCAGATGGCAGCAAGCTCGGCGGAACCCAAATACACATTGGTGTTCTTACCCAGGCGATTTGGGAAATTGCGAGTGGACGTCGACATCACGGTTGCGCCTTCCTTTACCTGGGCCTGGTTACCCATACACAGACTGCATCCCGGCATTTCCATACGCGCACCGGCTGCGCCGAACACGCCGTAATGACCTTCTTCGGTTAACTGCTGGGCATCCATCTTGGTCGGAGGCGCCATCCAAAGTTTCACCGGAATATCACGTTTGCCTTCCAAGAGTTTGGAGGCCGCACGGAAGTGTCCGATATTGGTCATGCAAGAACCAATAAATACCTCGTCAATCTTGCTACCGGCCACATCACTCAGGGTTTTAGCATCGTCCGGGTCGTTCGGGCAGCACACAATCGGCTCCGTAATTTCCGCCAAATCGATGTCGATCACCGCGGTGTACTCGGCATCAGCATCGGCCTTGAGCAGCTTAGGATTGGCCAGCCACTTTTCCATCTCTTTAATGCGGCGACCAATCGTGCGCGCATCGGCATATCCATTGGCGATCATGCTCTTGAGCAAAACGATATTGGAGTTGAGATACTCAATCACGGGCTCTTGGTTCAGGGCAACCGTACAACCCGCGGCCGAGCGCTCGGCCGAGGCATCAGCCAACTCGAAAGCCTGCTCAATCTTCAGATCGGGAAGACCTTCAATTTCAAGCACGCGGCCAGAGAAGACATTGACCTTGCCGGTCTTAGCCACCGACAACAGGCCTTGCTTGATCGCATATAAAGGAATGGCATGGACCAGGTCGCGCAGGGTCACACCGGGCTGCATCTTGCCCTTGAAGCGGACCAAGACACTCTCAGGCATGTCTAAGGGCATCACACCCGTCGCGGCAGCAAAGGCCACCAGACCGGAGCCCGCCGGGAAGCTAATTCCGATCGGGAAACGAGTGTGGCTATCACCACCGGTACCCACGGTATCGGGGGTCAACATGCGGTTCAACCAGGAATGGATAATGCCGTCGCCTGGACGCAGGCTGATGCCGCCCCGGTTGCTCATAAAATCAGGCAATTCGTGATGCATTTTGACATCGACCGACTTGGGATAGGCGGCTGTGTGACAAAAGGATTGCATCACCAAATCGGCGCTAAAGCCAAGGCAGGCCAAGTCTTTCAACTCATCGCGAGTCATCGGGCCGGTAGTGTCCTGAGAGCCCACACTGGTCATGCGCGGCTCACAATAGGTGCCGGGACGAATACCTTTTTGCTGACCATTCACTTCGGGAATACCGCAGGCTCGCCCAACCATTTTCTGTGCCAGGGTGTAACCCTTGCCGCTATCGACCGGAGGCGAAGGAAGGCGGAACAAGGTCGAGGCAGGCAGGCCTAAAGCTTCGCGCGCCTTGGCCGTCAGGCCGCGACCAATAATCAAAGGAATACGACCGCCGGCACGTACTTCGTCGAGCAGAACATCGCTCTTGAAGGTGAACTCGGCAATCACTTTGCCGTCCTTGAAGGCTTTGCCATCGTAGGGACGCAACTCCACCACGTCACCCATATTCATTTGGCTCACATCGAGCTCAATGGGCAAGGCGCCAGAGTCTTCCATGGTGTTATAAAAAATCGGAGCAATCTTGCTGCCCAGGCAAACACCACCGAAGCGCTTATTGGGCACAAAGGGAATATCCTCACCAGTCCACCACAACACGCTATTCGTGGCTGATTTACGGGAGGAGCCCGTGCCAACCACGTCGCCTACGTAGGCAATGACATGACCTTTGGCTTTGAGATCACTGACGGCCTTGACTGGACCACGCTTGCCATCTTCCTCCGGCTTAAAGGCTGCGCCTTCACGGGTGTTTTTCAACATGGCCAGGGCATGCAAGGGCATGTCGGGGCGACTCCAGGCATCCGGCGCAGGGGACAAATCATCGGTATTGGTCTCGCCCGGCACCTTGAATACAGTAATCATGATGCTCTTCGGCACTTCGGGACGGGACGTGAACCATTCAGCATCCGCCCAGCTCTTGATCACGGCTTGGGCATGCGCATTGCCCTTGTCGGCTTTTTCCTTCACATCATGGAACTGGTCGAACATCAACAGCGTTTTTTCCAGCGCTTTGGCGGCGGCAGGGGCGCAAACGGTGTCGTCCAGCAGCTCGACCAAAGGGGTCAGGTTATAGCCGCCCAACATCGTGCCTAGCAATTCCGTGGCTTTTTCGCGTGAAATCATCGCGCACTGTTCTTTAGCGAACGCGACTGCCGCAAGATAGCTAGCCTTCACTTTGGCTGCATCGTCTACTCCGGCAGGGACCCGATAAGTAATTAGGTCCACCATAAACGCCTCTTCACCCTTGGGTGGGGCTTTTAGTAGCTCAACCAGGTCGCCGGTCTGCTTGGCCGTAAGCGGCAGAGGTGGAATGCCAAGGGTGGCGCGTTCGGCCGCGTGCGCGCGGTAAGCGGACAAAAAGTCAGACATGCTAATGCTCCAAGTGTGAAGCCCATGATTTTACTGGACTTGTGAACTCGTAAGGTTTGTAGGCCCTGAGCTACCGAAATTATTCGACTAAAGGTCGGTCCACCGCCTTGGGAGCATTGTCGTTATAGTCCTATCCTAAGCCCGATTCATGAATCTTTCAGAGCCTTTAATGCCGAACACTCCACATACCCTTGTTTCGAAAACTGTCGCGGTCGGACTGGCCCTTATCGCACTCGCTGCGAGCCTGTCGGTCAGCGCTCAGAGCACGGCCGCGCCTGCCGCCCAGGTCAGCGGCTCCAGCACGTCTCAGGCCAAACTCCTCCCCGAGCAAAGCACCATTACCTTCACCAGCAAGCAAATGGGCGTGCCCGTTGATGGCCGCTTTAGCAAGTTCGATGCGCAAGTGAGCTTTGACCCCAAGCAAGCGGCCGCGAGCAAAATCAGTTTCAACGTTGACATCGGCAGCGCAGCGGTAGGTGACGCCGAAACAGTGCGCGAAATGCGCAAACCGGAATGGTTTAATTTTGCCAAATTTCCAAGCGCCACGTTCCAGTCGACCTCGGCCAAACCCCTAGGTGCGGGAAAGTTTGAGGTTTCGGGTAAATTGAACATCAAAGGGATTGAACGAGCCATCACGACAACCGTACAACTTTCTCAAAAGGCAGGCATCACCTTGGTCGAAGGCAATTTCCCGCTGAAGCGTCTCGACTTCAAACTCGGTGATGGAGACTGGAAAGACGTGAGCGTGGTGGCCGATGAAGTGGTCGTAAAACTAAAATTGTCGCTGAGTGGAATCGCAGCACTTTAGTGTGGGTCACTCTAGTGTGGCGAGTCACCTTAGATATGTGGGCACATGAAGTGCTATCGTGACACCTTCTCGAATGACTTTGGACACCGAGCACATGGCCTCAAATCTTGCAAAAACTCTTAGTGGTTTCACGGCCGCGCTGTTGCTCTGCACCTGTGCCGCTGTCCGTGCTCAGCCAGCCGTCTACACCATCGACCCAAGCCATACCTTCGTCACCTTCGAAGCCAAGCACATGGGCGCCTCCACCAGTCGCGGACGTTGGGACAAGAAAGATGGGCAAATCACTCTGGACAAAACCGCCAAGACCGGCCGCGCCGAAATCACCTTGGAGATGGCCTCCATTTCCACCGGCGTCGGGCCTTTCGATGGTCGCCTTAAAAGCGAGGATTTTTTCGATGTTGTGAAGTTCCCTACCGCGAAATTTGTTGGTACCGCGTTTAAATTCGAGGGCGATAAAGTAATCGAGGTAAGCGGCGAGTTGACGCTCCTGGGAAAGACTAACCCCGTGACCCTAAAGGCCACCAGTGCCTTCACTTGCTATACCAATACTCGCATTCAACGAGAAGTGTGCGGAGGCGATTTTGACAGCGTCATTTTACGCAGCCTTTGGGGCATGAATAACGGACTGACCAGCAACACCATTCCGGACAACATCCGGCTGGTGATTCAAATCGAAGCGGTCAAAACTCAATAGACCCTCCTCCCATGGCGGCTTCACGCCCCAGCGCTCGATCAAAAAATCAATCAGCTTTCTGACCTTCAAGGGTTGGAAACGCCGTGAAGGCATAGCCGCCTGAACGCTGATCGGCTCAGGCCAGTAGGCCCGTAAGACCGGTACCAAGGCCCCGCGCTTAAGCGCTTCGGCAACCGTGAAGGTCGGCCCTGCCACCATGGCCAATCCCGAGGCTGCCAGCGAGCTGAGCAGGTCGCCATTATTGGCACTCAACTGCGCCTTGATCGACACGACAAACGCTTCACCAGAGTGCGGGTCCCGAAACGGCCATCCCTCGCGGAGCATGTTGCTGTAGGTGGTTCCGAGATGATTTTGTGCCAGCTCCCTGGGATGGGCCGGAACTCCCATGCGAGACAAATAACTCGGTGCGGCGAACACGCCTAATTGGGCAAAGCTGACACGGCGTGAAATTTGATGCGGCGAAGGATTGCTGTTCACTCGCAAGGCTAGATCCAAACCACTTTCATGAAGGTCCACCATCCTATCGTTTAAGGACACTTCAATCTTCAACTGCTCATGCGCACGCAAAAAATCCGCTAACACTGGCCCAAGAAAACTACACCCGATCGAGACCGGTGCCGTCATGCGGATCGTACCCTCAACCCGCTCCGTTAACGATCCAGCCACCTCGCGAGCGGCCTCCAACTCTGCCAAAGCAGGACTGATGCGCTCCAGGTAAGCTTGCCCGATAGGTGTCAGGCTGACATTGCGGGTGGTCCTGTTGAGCAGCCGTGCCCCAAGATCTCTTTCCAACTGCATCACCGCCCGGGTCACGAGTGCACGATTCAAATGGAGCCGTGCTGCTGCAGACGAAAAGCTGCCCAGTTCGGCCACGCTTTGAAAAATGCGCATTCCTTGCAAACTTTCCATGATTCCAACCTCAAAGGGTGATTATTTCACTTTTAAAAACAAATTGTTTCAATTTACCTGTTTTGTATTCTGTCATGGAGCAGGTATCCTCGCGACCGAACACCAGGCGCGCTAAAAACCCTTAAAACAAGGCCCTATGCAAGTTGCAATGACCACCCCAACCACTACAGAACCAAAATACGGCAACACTGCAATTTTTTTTCACTGGCTGTTGGCTGTGCTCATTATCGGTACCTGGTGCTTCGGTGCATACATGCACGACCTTCCGTTTTCCCCGATGCGCGTCAAACAATTCAATTGGCATAAATGGGCGGGGATCACGATCCTCGGCTTATCTGCGCTTCGGCTCTTGTGGAGACTGCGCCATCGTGCGCCAGCCCTGCCGAGCCACATGTCGCCCTGGCAACAATCTGTCTCCCGTATCACCCACATCGCGCTTTACGGTCTTTTCTTCGCGACCCCCCTAGCTGGCTGGGCCTACAGTTCGGCAGCCGGATTCCAGGTCGTGCTTTTTGGTGTGTTGCCTTTGCCCGATTGGGTGCCCATCAGTAAAGACTTGGCCGAGACCCTGAAAGGCCTTCATAAAGTTTGTTCGTTCAGCCTTGCCGCTTTCGTGGTTCTCCACATCGCTGCGGCTCTAAAGCACCAGTTTATTGATCGCGACACTTTGATGCGAAGGATGACACCTAGTGTGATGTTCCGTAAATAACTTATTTTCAAATTGCCACCACCTCAGGAGATTTCCGCAATGTCACACTTCATTCAACCGTCGCTATCCTTACTTGCAGCCACCGTGCTGCTCAGCGCAACTGGCTGGGCCAGCGCCCAAACCGCTACCTATAACGTCGACCCGACCCATACCTCGGTGACCTTCGAGGCCAAGCACTTTGGCGTGTCCACCAACCGGGGCCGCTGGGACAAGAAGGAAGGCTCGATCAGCTTTGACAAAACGGCCAAAACCGGCAAAGCCGAGATCACCATTGATATGACCTCGATCAACACGGGTATCGGTCCTTTCGACGGTCACTTGAAGAGCGCAGACTTTTTTGATGTCGCCAATTTCCCCGCTGCGAAATTCGTTGGCACCGGTTTCAAGTTTGAAGGCGACAAAGTCATCGAGGTTGCGGGTGAACTCACCATGCGAGGCAAGACAAACCCCGTGACCTTGAAATCGAGCTCCTTCGGCTGCTACATCAATCAACGCATCAGCCGCGAGGTTTGTGGCGGCGACTTTGAAGCGACCATTCAGCGCAGCCAGTGGGGCGTGAGCTTCGGTGTCGCGAACAACATGATTCCTGATAATGTGAAACTGCTCATTCAAGTTGAGGCCGTAAAGACGCAGTAAGCCTGAGTTGACCGACGTTCTGCCGTCGATCTACAGGTCCTTGCACATCCCCACGCGGAGCTTTTCTATTGATTTAGCTCCGCGTTTGTGTTCAAAACATACCATTACCGTGGGCTGCCTTGGCAGGCACCGTGTTTCGCTCGAGGGTCGGGTTACCCGATGCGATACTAAACACGGGTCACCTCGCCAGCGCGTGCTGGCCGCCATCTACGGGCAACACGACGCCATTTACAAACTTGGCCTCATCACTGGCTAAAAAAACAGCGGCATGAGCGATATCCCAGGCATCGCCCATTTTGCCTGTCGGACTCATGGCGTCGCGAACTCTACACATTTCCTCAGGAGAGGCGTACTGACCGGCGATTTGTTGATGAATCAGGGGCGTATCCAGTAGCCCGGGAGCAATTGCATTACAACGAATGCCCTGCTTGGCATACTGCAAGGCCACATGGCTGGTGAAATGAATCACAGCGGCTTTCGAAGCATAGTAGGAACTATAAGGGTAGGGTGTCACCCGTAGACCCGCCAGGGAGCTAATATTCACGATGGCGCCGCTCCCCTGCTTCACCATATGGGGTAACACGAATTTACAGGACAGGAACATCGAGGTGATATTGGTATCCATGACATGATGCCAACTCTCCAGACTCTCTTCCACCGGTCCGCCCATCGCGGTAATGCCGACATTGTTATGCAGCACGTCGATGCGGCCATAGCGTTCATGCGCTCGTGCGACGACCCGGGCGACCGCATCTGCTTGGGTCACATCTGCCTGTAAGACCCAGGCCTCATGGCCCTCGCCTCGAATATGCGCCACAGTCACTTCAGCGGCCTCAGGCACGATGTCCACACACACCACAGCGCTCGCCCCCTCCCGGGCATACTGAATTGCACTTGCGCGGCCATTACCAAAACCTGGGCCGCAAGACCCAGCACCCATCACCAGGACAATTTTTTTTTCGAGCCTTGGGCTCCTCGTCGACAGTTGAGTCATTTCGGGCATCTACGTAGAAAGAGATAAGGAAACTATCGGCGTCGGATCAACGGGTTCACGGCCGCAGCATTACTGCTCATACTTTATTCCAAGCTCATTCGACATTTTGCGCCAACGCTGCAGCTCACCTCGAGTGAACGCAGCAAACTGCTCAGGTGTTGGTGTCACCACCTCGCTTCCGGTTTCTGCAAGCCAAGTCGCGAACTCTGGCTCACGCACCACTTTTGTAATCTCAACGTTGAGCCGAACAATGGCAGCACGCGGCGTGCCTGCCGGTACGAACAGTCCAGTCCAAGACACCATGTCGAACCCCAAATGGCCAAGTTCCGTCATGGTCGGCAATTGCGGAAAGCGGGCGATGCGCTTGGGCGCAAGCACCGCTAGTGGTACTACTTTGCCGGTGAGGATGTATTGCTTATCGACCTCGGCAAGAAAACCAATCGTTATGTGGATCTGACCAGCGGCCGTATCAAGCAACATGGCACCGGTTCCTTTGTAGGGCACGGTGTTCAGTTTGATGTTCGCGCTGCGTGCGAACAACTCACAAATAAAATGCGCGCCGCTGCCGTGGCCCGACGTGCCACAAGACAGTTGATCCGGGCGGGCCTTCGCCCATTCAACAAGTTCGGCCAAGGTTTTGACACCCATGCCCGCATTGGCCACAAGCACAGGAAAGCCCTGCGTAAACTGCGCGACGGGAATAAAATCAGCCACTGGATCGTAACGCAGTGGCGTACCAAGGCCCGGCGCCACCACGACCTCGGTATTTCCACCGAACAAGGCGGTATAGCCGTCCGGGGCAGACTTGGCGACGAACTCGGCCGCAATCGTCGTGGTCGCGCCCGGACGGTTTTCGACCACAATCGGCTGCTTCAGTAGCTCGCCGAGCCGAGCACCAAAACGACGCGCTCGAATATCGACTACACCACCGGGTGTGGAGCCCACGACGAAGCGGATGGGTTTATTGGGGTATTCCTGTGCCTGTGCGCTTTGCGGCCCCACGAGCCACAGCAAGGCGAGAGACAGCGTAAATCGCCCAAATTCGGCTGCTAATACTGACTTTATTGCATTCATCTGGGGTCGCTCCTCGAATACACGCTACTCTGGTTGACATCGATCTTCATTTGTTCGCTCATTCTCATTACAGGCCAAATGAGCTGCGCACGGATCAAAAACCCACGAAGCCAAGTGTGCACTGGTATCGCTCGATTTACCTATCGTCGCACAGATACGGGCAAAGCACCGCGAAATTTCGCCTCCCCATGGCGCAAGAAGTTTTTGCACTTTAATAGCTGAGCCTTTTTGGTGACTGGCCCGAATATTGCTTCATCCTAGTGCGATCAATTCTGGAGAATGGTTCTTTGGCATGAGCGAGCAATAAGGGAGCGTCATGTCTTATCTAATTCCATCAGAGTTTGTGACCAAAATGATCGACGCAGGCGAGTCGAAGGTTTTTATGTCCACCCGCGACACTATCATTCGGGCCTACATGGCGGGAGCGATTCTCGCTCTGGCAGCGGTTTTCGCGGTCACGGTGAACGTCCAGACCGGCTACCCGATTATTGGCGCCATCCTGTTCCCTGTAGGCTTTTGCATGCTCTACCTGCTGGGCTTTGACTTGCTCACGGGAGTATTCGTGCTGACACCTCTTGCGCTCATTGATAAGCGTCCCGGGGTCACCATACAAGGCGTTCTTCGCAATTGGGGCTTGGTATTTCTAGGAAACTTTGCGGGTGCTTTTACCGTAGCCGTGCTGATGGCCATCGTCTTTACTTACGGGTTTTCAACGCCTCCGGACAAAGTCGGCAAGGTGATTGCAGGCATTGGCGAAGCACGTACTTTGGGCTACGCGCACTACGGTGCTGCGGGCATGTTGACTCTTTTTGTGCGCGGCATGCTGTGTAACTGGATGGTGTCGACCGGTGTGGTTGGCGCCATGATTTCCACATCAGTGACGGGCAAGGTCGTCGCGATGTGGATGCCCATCATGGTCTTCTTTGCCATGGTGTTCGAGCACTCGGTGGTCAACATGTTTTTGTTCCCCTCGGGCTTGCTCCTCGGTGGAAATTTCTCAATCATGGATTACTTGATTTGGAACGAGATCCCCACCGTTTTGGGGAATCTTGTGGGCGGCCTCACCTTCACCGGACTCACGCTCTATGCAACCCATGTACGCACGGGCCCTAAGCGCGCGGTGAACTAAATTTGTTGTGCCCGACGTTTGTTATCACAATGCGTGCGGCGAGCTACCGGACCGATTAGCTCGCCCTGGTGATACCAATGCGCTAAGATTTGAATCGTGGTGAGGCGGGGGAAAAGGGCGCATGGCTGGTAGTTTAAAAGTATCGATCGGCCAGTGCTCAGACAAGGGACACAAGGAAATCAATCAAGATTTTCATGGAGCCCTGACCCCAAAGGAACCGCTCCTTTCGTCCAAGGGCATCGTGATTGCTCTGGCCGATGGCATTGGTAGCAGTCAGGTCAGCCAAATCGCCAGTGAGTTTGCGGTGCGAGGTTTTCTTGAAGACTACTATTGCACCTCTGAGTCCTGGTCAGTCAAACGCTCCGTTGAGCGCGTATTGACAGCGACCAATGCCTGGTTGCACTCCCGCTCGCAGCAAAGTCAGTATCGCTACGACCAGGACAAAGGCTATGTGTGCACTTTAAGTGCACTAGTCTTTAAATCAAGTACCGCACACCTATTTCATGTTGGAGATTCCCGTATCTACCGAGTTCATGCCAGCGCTCTTGAGCAGCTCACGCAAGATCACCGGGTTTGGATCGGTGCTGATCAGAGTTACGTCAGCCGTGCGGTAGGATTCAAAGCCCAGATTGACATCGATTACCAGGCGCTACCTGTTGAAAAGAACGATGTCTTCCTACTCGCAAGTGACGGCGTCTATGAGCACGTGAAATCCGCGTTCGTAATTGATGCAATCGCTCGGTACAAGGCGGATTTGGATCAGGCTGCCCAGGTGATCGTGACCGAGGCGCTGAAGTGTGGCAGCTTGGACAATCTCACGGTGCAAATCGTTGTTGTTGATGATTTGCCCGCCCAAGACGCCAGTGAAATTCATCGTCAAATCACCGAGTTGGCCTTACCGCCTCTTCTCTCGGCGCGGCAGATCTTTGATGGCTACCGCATTATTCGCGAACTGCATGCCAGCCATCGCAGCCATATCTACCTGGCCCTCGATCTTGAGACAGAAACTTCGGTCGTCATAAAAATCCCCTCAATCGATCTGCAAGGAGATCGCGATCTCCTTGAACGGTTTATGTTGGAGGAGTGGGTTGCGCGGCGCATCAACAGCGCCCATGTGCTCAAACCCTGTGAACCCACCCGCAAACGGCACTTTCTTTATGTTGTGATGGAGTTTGTCGAGGGGCAAACTCTCGCGCAGTGGATGAGGGACCATCCCAAGCCCGACCTTGAATCGGTGAGAAGTATTGTCGAGCAAATCGCCAAGGGTCTACAGTCCTTTCACCGACTAGAGATGTTCCACCAAGATCTCCGTCCCAACAACATCATGATCGACACTAAAGGTACCGTGAAGATCATAGATTTTGGCGCCACCCGAGTGGCCGGCATTGAGGAGCGGTCGGCACCAATGAGCGAGGCGCGCATTTTAGGCACCGCTCAATATACGGCACCAGAGTATTTTCTGGGTGAACCGGCAGGGGCTAGTTCAGATCTTTTCTCGCTAGGCGTGATGACCTACCAAATGTTGTCGGGGCGTTTGCCCTATGGAGCAGAGGTCGCCAAGGCCCGAACCCCCTCTGCGCAAAGAAAATTGAAGTATCAATCTGTGCTTGATGAAGACCGTGAAATTCCAATCTGGATCGACGGCGCCTTGAGTAGGGCAGTGCATCCCAATCCATTCAAACGCTATGAGGCCTTATCCGAGTTTGTCTACGACTTACGCCATCCTAATGCGGCGTTTCTGTCCAGCACTCGCGCGCCTTTGGTGGACCGTCATCCTGTGCTGTTCTGGAAGCTGATGTCGGTGGGCCTTGCGGCCGCTCTCTTGGCGATGGTGTTCCTGCGCTTTGGGATTAAATGATCGGCATGCTTTGCAGACCCTGCACGGCCCCCATCAACGCCGCATCGGAATCAGTAATGACCGCCACCGGAATGTCCTTGAGGTAAGCGCGATAGCGCCCTTTAGCCTCAAAGCGTTCGCGAAACGGCGAAGCAAAGAAAAAATCTCCCAGGCGCGGCACAATTCCGCCGCCCAGGTAAAGACCGCCTTGAGCCCCAAGGCTTAAAGCAACGTTACCTGCAAACCCGCCCAGCAACGCACAAAAATGACGAAGCGTTTCGCTGGCCTGCAGGTCTCCGGCAAGTGTGGCGCTGACTAACCATTCGGTCGTGACTGGCGCACTTGCCAGACCCGTTATTTCAAGAATTGTTTTGTGCAACAACGGCAGTCCGATACCTGACAACAGTCTTTCGGCCGAGACATGGCCAAAGGACCTTCGAACCTGCGCGATGATCTCGCTTTCAAACTCGTCGGCGGGTGCCAAAGATGCATGCCCGCCTTCAGCAGGCATGGCTTGCCAACCAGTCTGGGTCTTCACAAGGGCGGCCACCCCCAAGCCAGTTCCCGGACCCAGCACCGCAAGATTGCCCGGCGCACGACTCGAAGAAGCACCCCAGCTTCTTAATTGGTGCGGCTTCAAGTGAGGTAGGGAATAGGCTAGAGCTTCAAAATCATTCAGTGCCAGAAAACGCTCCAAATTGAGTGCGCGCCGAAGCGCTTCACCAGAAAACGTCCAGTTCGAATTCGTGAACGTCACGTGGTCGCCTCGAAGCGGCGCCGCCACTGCGAACACAGCCTCACGAGGACTTAGATATTGTTCACCAAGCCTCAGGCCCAATTGAGTCAAGTAGTGCTGAGCCGCCATCAGAGGTGAGTCGAACTCGGCCACCTTCAGGGTCATCGCAAAAAGGGGCGATTGATTCGGTGATTGGGCCCAGGCAAATCGAGCATGGGTGCCACCAAGGTCGGCGACGAGCACAGGGAATTTAGGCATGCGGTTTGCGGGACAGGCTTTCACACAGCTTTAAATACAGGTTCAAATACTCGTGCGCGGCTGACTCCCAGGAGTAGTTCTGGGCCATGCCATTCGCCATGAGCTTGCGCCACAGCTTGGGTGCAGCATAGGCTTTCAAGGCACGCTGCAATACCAGTGCGAGGGCCTCGGCGGAGGCTGGACCAAACTTGAATCCCGTGAGTGCAGCGTCAAAGGCGGAACCCTCTTCAAGGTCGACCACGGTATCCGCCAATCCTCCTACGCTTCGCACAATAGGCACTGCTCCATAACGCAAGGCGTAGAGCTGGGTCAGGCCGCAGGGTTCGAACCTCGAAGGGACCAGAATGGCATCGACGCCGGCCATCATTTGGTGAGCCAGGTTTTCGTCGTAGTCGAGATGGACCGCGATCTGATCGGGATGGGACAGCCCCACTTCGACAAAGGCGGCCTCAAGGCCAGGGTCTCCCGTGCCTAGCACCGCGAGCTGAGCCCCCTGACTCAGAAGCGTAGGGAGCGCATCCAATACCAGGTCCAGTCCTTTTTGGGCCGTCAGTCGACTCACGATGCCCAACAGCGGCGCCTTGGGCGCAGGCTTGAGACCCAGCAATTTCTGCAAAGCGCTCTTGCAGCGCGCTTTGCCTTGCGGATCGGCGCTCGAATAATGAGCGACAAGGGCGGGGTCGTTGCTTGGATTCCAAATCGCCCTGTCAACCCCATTCAATATTCCCGACACTGACGCGGCACGTGCTTGAATCAGGCCGTCCAGGCCGCATCCAAACTCGGGCGTGGCAATCTCAAGCGCGTAATTCGGGCTGACGGTGGTGATATGGTCAGCGAAACTAAGGCCCGCCTTTATCATGGAAATCTGGCCGTGAAACTCCATCCCTGCAGTCGCCAAAAATCGCGCGGGCAAACCGAGCCAATGGAATTCAGCGGCGTCAAACAAGCCTTGATAGGCTAGGTTATGAATCGTAAATACGGTTTTCACGGTCGGCACGGGATGCGCGGCAACATAGGCGCACGCCAAGGCAGCATGCCAGTCGTGAGCATGCAAAACATCCGGACTCCAGGTTCTATCCAGCTCGCCAAGCGCGACTCTCGCAGCCACCCAGCCCAGTAAAGCGAAGCGCATTAGATTGTCGGACCACTCCTTGCCGTCCGGCCCTTGATAGGGGCTGCCAGGACGCGCGAAATAAAGTGGTGCGTCAATTACATACACTGGTAGGCCACTTTGAGCGACCGTTCCGAGCCACAAGCTGGCACGGCCGACGCCGAGCACGGGGCCAATCTCACAAACCAGACTGCGTTCTTGCAATGCCTCCATGATCGCCGGCAGGCCAGGCAGTAACAAGCGCACTTCAGCACCCAAAGCCGCCTGCGCCTGCGGCAAGGCGCCCACGACATCGGCCAACCCCCCCGTCTTCACCCAGGGAAAACACTCCGCCGCCGCATGCAGTATCTTCAAGCGAGCCCTTGGCTTCATTGGGCCAATTTCTTCAGCATATCGGCCGTAACGAGAGTAATGCCCTTCTCACTTCGATAAAAACGTCGCGCATCCTCAGCGGCATCTTCGCCAATTCTCATCTCCGCAGGAATACTGCAACCACGATCAACAATCACCCGTGTGAGGCGCGCACCTCGACCAATTTCGACATTGGGCAAGAGCACGCTCCAGTCCACCCAAGCCTGAGAATGCACTCTGACACTGGAAAATAGAATGGTTCGGTAAACCCGTCCTGAAACAATGCATCCACCAGACACTAAAGACTCAATCGCGTGACCGCGACGATCGTCTTGGTTGTGAACAAATTTGGCGGGGGGCAATTGCGCCTGGTAGGTCCAGATCGGCCAACGTCGTCCGTACAAGTCCAGCAAAGGGACCGTTGCCGTGAGATCCATATTGGCGTCCCAATAGGCATCAATGGTTCCCACGTCACGCCAATACGGAACCTCGTCTTCGCTTTTTCGAACACAACTCAGGCCAAAAGGATGAGCCGAAGCGCAACCCTTACGCACCGCCTCGGGGATGATGTCCTTCCCAAAATCATGGCTGGAATCCGGGTCCGCGAGATCGCGCTCAAGCTCTTCGAAGAGATAGCGCGCATTGAAGATATAGATGCCCATGCTGGCCAGGCAAACGTTCGGATTTCCAGGTATCGTCGGCGGGTCGTCCGGCTTTTCAACAAAGGCTGTGATTTTTCTTGAGTCGTCGATCGCCATCACGCCAAAGGCTCGGGCCTCATCGCGCGGCACCTCAATACAAGCCACGGTACATTCGCGTCCCATTTTGACGTGATCGGCAAGCATCAGGGCATAGTTCATCTTGTAAACATGATCGCCCGCCAAAACCACGACATACTCCGCGCCATAGCTTTCGACAATATCGCGATTTTGATGA